>JBIPON010000013.1:0-18153 GCA_044379065.1 Polynucleobacter sp.
GCCGCCGTTACTTTGGCGTGTTGGTTTGCCATGTGACCAGACTTTGGCATAAGGGGCGCAATTTGAATCGCATCGCCAATCACGTGGACATTCTTTGCGGCAGTTGATTCAAAGTTAATGTAGTTCACATTAGCCCAGCGTCCATTGGAGTTGGCAATACCGGATTTAACCGCGATATCGCCGGCACGCATTGCAGGAAGAATGTTTAAGACATCGGCCTTGACATCGTCTTGCACATCAAACTTGATGGTTTTGGTCTTCGCATCGATTGCGACGGCATTGTGCTTAGGACGGTATTCGATCATGCCAGGGTACTGCTCAGCCCAAACCTTTTTAAAGAGGCCGCCTTTGGAGATCACATCCTGATTGGCATCCAAAATCAATACCTTGCCTTTAGGGTTGTTAGCCTTGAGGTAGGAGGCAACTTGGCAAGCACGCTCATAGGGTCCAGGAGGGCAGCGATAGGGTGCCTCAGGAATGGTGATGGCAAAAACGCCGCCTTCGCGCATCGCCGCTATTTGATTGTGCAAGGCGACGGTTTCAGGGCCCGCTTTCCAGGCTTGCAAAGTAACTCCAGCTTGATTGGCTTGCGTTAAACCTTGAACGCTATCCATCATCATGCCGATGCCGGGCGAGAGGACCACTTTGTCAAAACGCATGGATTTACCGGAAGCCAGTTGTACCGTTTGCTTCGCGGCATCGATATTAACCACGCTATCTTTAACGATCTTAATGCCATGGCGTTTGCTCAGGCCATCATAGGAAACCGTTAACTCCGAAAGCTTGCGCGATCCGCCGATAACCAGATTAGACATCGGGCAGGAGATAAATTCAGGATTGGGTTCAATGATGGTGACGCGCGCGGTGTTATTGGAAAATAGACGCAGGTATTTTGCTGCCGTAGCGCCGCCGTAACCGCCGCCAATCACCAAGATCTCGGCTTTTTGTAAATTAGCTGCACGGGCAGGGCCGGATAAACCGGTCAATAAACCCAGGGCCGCAGCACTTTGGCCCATAAAATGTCGACGATTCATAGTCATCTCCTTATTTCTTGCCAAGTTGGTTGGCAATGATTTGCAATTGTTCGTCGGTATAGCCCTTGGCCAACTGATGCATGATCGTGCCTTCACGAGCGCCCGATTTATAGGCTTTCATAGTGGCAAGGATCTGCTCGCTGGATTGGTTATTAATCAACGGCATGCCTCCCTCTGGAACGCCTTTGCCGTCAGTGCCGTGGCAATTTGCGCAGGTGGCGGCCAGACTGCGGTGGTATAGCTTGGTGGCGTCGGCATTTTGCGCGGCAGCGAATATGCTGACCTGCGATAAGCCTAAAAAGACCGTAAGTCCCAGGCTTAGTTTGCGTAGGGTAATGTGCATTTGAATGCTCTCCATTATTAAATAATTAATGCAACTACTGTTTTTATCAAGAGAACTATCTTAGTGCTAATTAAGCTAAAGAAAACACCGCTTATAGACTCTCTTGTCATATTGTTGCAACTATTTAATCTAAGCGCCTTCAGGTTTACCCTAATTTATCGGAGATTTTCCTAAGCCTTATAAAATAGCCTAATGCGTAGCCAGACCCCCCTTCGTTTTCTTCTTCTGATTCTGGCCCTAGCAATCCTGACCTATTGTTTTGCCCTCGATAGCCGCTTTGCCCCAAAAAATGGCGACGAGTATGTCTATATGCACATTGCCCGTATTACGGCTGACTTAGGGCAGTGGTTGCCCTTGCAGTCCGAGATGGAGGCCATGCGCAATACGAAGCCGCCACTGGTCTTTTGGCAGGGGATTGCTAGCACCGACTGGGCGGCCCATTGGGGCTTGCTGGAGCTGCGCTGGCCCAGCATTCTGTACACCGGCTTAACGGCACTGTTTCTATTCTTGGCGGTAGCACGCTTTTCTGGGAGAGCCCAGACTGGATTACTCGCTGCTGTCGTGTGGTTATCCTTCTTTGCGACCTACCGCTATGGGCGTCCTTACCTCACCGATCCGCCGGAAGTCTTTTTCCTGAGCCTGCCATTTTTTGCATTGCTCTATTGGGGCCGCGCTGCATTTGACTCGCGCATCCTTTTTCCACTTTTGGCTGCAATCAGCATCGGCTTCGGTCTTTTATATAAATCCTTTGCCTACGTATTGCCCGCCTGCTTTGCATTGCTGCTCTGGTATGGGTGCTGGCGCGAGTGGCGTCTGATCGATGTACTAAAGCGCGACTTGTATAAGCTCATCGTGATTGGTTTATTGTCGCTGGGTATTTTTGGCTTGTGGTTTGCATTGGACCCAAACCCCGAAGCCATTTGGCGTGAGTTTGTGCTGGGTGAGAATGCCGGCAAGTTTGGCGCCCGTACTAGCAATTACTTCTTAGATTTAGTTCGCGGCGGTGATAGCATTTGGTTGCTACTGCTAACAACCATTGGCAATACCGGCCTATTTGCTTTTGTCCTGGTGTCGCTGGGCTGGCAATCGTGGCGTGAGCGCGCCGTTACCGATATCGAAGAGCGCCTATTGTGGCTTTTGGTCCTTGCCTTTTTGATCGTGTTTAGCCTACCGAGCCAGCGCTCTGGCCGCTATCTCTTGCCAGTGATGCCAGCCCTTGCCGCATTAATCGCGCTACATTGGCATCGCCTACCCTTATGGGGATTTCGGGTGGCGCTGGCACTGCAATTGATCATCTTGCTGGCCCTTGCTTGGGTCAGCATTCATTTGGAAGGAGGAGACTGGGCTAGCCCGTTGTTATGGCAATACTCAGTTTGGCATTGGCTCTTGCTTGGCTCGGGTATTGCGCTGGTGGTATGGGGATTTATCCAAGCCAATACAACGAAGCTCATGGCATTAGCCACATGCTTCATATGCTATTTGACCCTGAATACCGGACTTGCCCCACTCGAAGGACAAATTGGTCGTTACGATGCGCAGGCAATTGCTCTCGTGCAGGATAAGCTGGTTGCAGTTCCCTGTGATTTTCGGGCCAAGGATGAGGAATACCGACTGTTATTGCCGGGCGCGCGTTTACAGGGTTATCCAGCTAGCGAAGCCGCTAATGGGATTGAGCTAGCAAAACGATATCGGTATTTCACGGCCTATGCAGTGCAAGGCGTGCCACCCGTATTCTGTGATGACTGCCAAGTATTAGGTAAGCGTATGGAGATGCGTGCACGCCATAGTCAAGAGGAGATTTTGGCAATCATTCGGGGTGAGATGGGACAATACCTTTTCGTGAACGAATACCTTATCCACTCCCCATCAGCTGTCGCAATCGCCTCACCGGATGCTTGTCGATGATGCGCATTGCGAGTTTATGCATCTTGGTCTTGGCTGGTGTTGCGGGTTACATTCAGATAGACAGTCGCTTGCCATGGACGCCATTCGCAATCCCAGTAGTGCTGGACTCTGAATTGTTAGTGGCCGAACCAGCCCCTGTAGCGGTAGGAAAAAAAACACAAGCGACTACGCAAGTCAGCATTCCTGAGCCGCGCGCCCAGTTTATTCCAGAGACTGCAGCGCCATCGGTTCATGCGGGTTCTGCAATCCTCTTAAATGACGGCAACCTTCGCGCATTTTGGTTTGCTGGATCTAGAGAGGGTGCCACCGATGTCGTGATTCAAACGGCTGTATTGGATGCCAAGACCGGCAGCTGGGGAAAGCCTGAAGTGGTGATTGATCGGGTTGCCGCTGAAAAGGGCTTATCGCGCTACATTAAAAAACTGGGCAACCCATTGCCGGTCCGTTCAAGCCAAGGCAAATTGCAACTGTACTTTGTCACGGTTTCCGTGGGTGGTTGGGCTGGCAGCTCGATCAGCTGGATGGAATCCAGCGATGAAGGCATCAGCTGGTCGCGTCCGCAGCGCCTCATTACCTCACCCGCACTCAATTTAAGCACCTTGATCAAGGCTCCTGGATTTGACTTTACCGACGGCACCTTAGGTTTGCCTGTTTATCACGAGTGGATGGGTAAGTTTGGAGAGCTCATTCGGGTGGATGGTGGACGGGTGATCGATAAGCGCCGCATGAGTTCGGGCCGCGCTTTATTGCAACCCATCGTCTTTATTGATGCTCCTGAAAAAGCCGTAGCCTACTTTCGGCAGGCAAGGTCCGCAGGTCCACCCCGTATTGCAAGCGCCCTTACGGAAAATGCGGGTCAATCTTGGTTCACTGGGGTTGATTTGGATTTAGCCAATCCTAATGCAGCGATCGCAGGCCTGCAACTCGCCAATGGCGATCGCCTTATCGCATTGAATGACCTGGAGTCGGCGCGCCATCGCCTCGTATTGGCGATAGCAACTGCCGGAACTAGCAAGTGGAATATCATCGCCGAGCTAGAGAGTGATCAAACTCTGGTGAATGGGCTCTACCGCGAATTTTCCTATCCCTCTTTATTGCTGGGCGCGAATGGGGAAGTGCATCTCATCTATACCTACGATCGTAAAAAGATGAAACACATTCAGTTTGACCCCCGCTGGATTGAAAGTAAAAATAACCCGAAAGGGAGCTCCTGATGATTTCAAACTCGGTAATGCAAATCGTTGCGCTAATGGAAATTGCAATTAGTTCTGCAATCGTATTGGCTTGCCTTATGCAGGCATTGTTTTTTAAAGACGAAGGCCATGCGCGGATAGTGGCCTTGCGGACGCTCGTTTGTTTTGTGCTGGCTAACCTTTTGTTCTGGCCGATCTTTACCTTTGTTCTACCACTGGAATTGCCCTTGGCTGCTTATGTACGCGGCTTTACGGGCGAGCTGAGCATCACCTCGATGCTGCTTCTGTGGACCGCTTATTTTTCGCCAAAAAAAATCCACGTGCCTGCAGCCATGAAGGGTTGGATTGCGATCGTTGCGCTTGCTTTTTATCCACTTGCTTTAGGAGTAAGCATGCTTGATCCCTACGCTTGGGGATATGGCTCCATCACCTTATTGGCTGCGGTGATTATTACCGCCTTGATTGCATGGCTCGCTGGATTCAATCGCATCGCGATTATTTTGGCTTTGGCCATCTTGGCGTGGGCCGCAGGGTGGCATGAGTCTAGCAATCTATGGGATTACATCCTCGATCCATTTTTGGGTCTATGGGCGATTGGCTCACTGATTCGATCTGCTTGGCGGGCGCGGGCCACACGCGTACAAACGGGATACCTCTTTCGAAAGGGCTGAGTGGATTGACTCTAGAGCTTTGACTCAAGAGCATTGATTCAAGGACATTCATTGAGGGCATAAAAAAACCAGCGACGTATCGCTGGTTTTTTGCTTTTATTCCGCGGAACTCATTCCGCTGACTAGATACAACTTAGTCTGGAATATTGGCTTTACGAATCACAGGACCCCATTTGTTGATTTCGCTGTCGAGGTGAGTTTTAAGCCCACTCGCGCTGACTTTGTCCATTGATACAACATCAATGTTCGAATCAGCTAAACGCTTTTTCACATCAGGATCGTTCAAGGCTGCCTTGAGGGCAGTATTGAGGCGAGTCTGAATTGCCTGTGGAACATTTTTTGGTGTGTACATACCGTGCCATACCTTCACTTCAAAGCCTTTTAAGCCAGCTTGATCGAGGGTTGGAACATCTGGTAATGCGGATAAACGCTTTGGTGTTGTGGTGCCATATACCTTGACGCGATTGTCTTTAACAACACTGATCGTTTGGGTTGTTTGATCGCACAGCAAGTCAATCTGACCGCCCATAAGGTCGGTTAACGCAGGACCAGTTCCCTTGTAAGGAATGTTGGTCAATCGTACGCCCAAACGGCTTTGGAACATCAGGCCGCACAACTGGGATACCGCGCCAGGACCGGCGTTACCCATCGTTACTTTATTGCCATTGGCTTTGATGTAAGCCTCGAGCTCTTTATAGTTGTTGGGTGGGAAATTTTTGCGAGCCAAAAGCAGCATTGGCACATCAACTACTTGACCGATGTATTCAAAGTCAACGAGCGGATCGTATGGCAACTTGTCATACAGGGCTTGTGCAGTAGCCATACCCATGTGGTGTAAATAAATGGTGTAACCGTCTGGTGCAGCGCGCGCTACTTTAGCGGAAGCCACTGTACCGCCGGCGCCAGGTGCATTCTCAACGATGACGTTGGTACCCAAGGATTTACCCATTGGAACAGCAAGTAAGCGGGCTACGATGTCAGTAGGGCCGCCAGCCGCGAACGGAACAATCAGGGTGACCGGCTTGTTATCTGGCCACTTACTTTGTGCAGTAGCAACATTGCTAGCCATTAAGGTGCTGGCGCTGATGAGGGCAGCAAATCCAGCTAATACGGTTTTCTTCAATTTCATTAGGGTCTCCATTATTTAATGCCCTGTGATTTTGCCATTTTCGGCGTCTACCGGGGCATTAGTGTTTACCAGCAAGCACCAATAGACGTTTGGCCAAAAGAACGACGGGACGATCAATCATACGACCGTTTAGCTTAACTACCCCACCTTTCGAGGCTTTATCCGCTTCTATCACTTGATTTGCCCAGCGCAGCTCATCCTCGGTGGGCGTAAATGCCTTAGAAACGATAGGGACTTGCCCCGGATGAATACACAGCTTTGCACCAAAGCCGAGCCTTTTTCCCCGCAGTGCATCGGCAGTAATGCGGTCGATGTCGTCGGTTGCAGTGGTAACGCCATCCACTGGCGGGGCTATTTCAGCGAGGCGCGAGGCCAAGACCAACTGAAAGCGTGCCACTTGCAATTCTGTTTCTTGTGCATCGCACACCATACCCAGGTCGGCTTGCAAATCAATGTTGCCGAGTGCCAGGCGAATGACTTGCTGCGAATTGGCGATGGCATCAATTTGTTGCAGTCCGCGTGCGGTTTCAATCATGGGGATGATGGCAGCGCTCGGTAAGACCTCTGCCGCGCCATTAATCTGGTCATGCGATTCGCTTTTGGGAATGAGTAGGCAAGCAATTGCTAGTTCTTCAGCCAACATTAAGTCTTCACCATAAAAGCGCGTGCCGGGCGCGTTCGAACGGATAACGATGCGCTGGCGTTGCTCAGCCGAAAAACCAGGCCATGCTTGGCCAATCGCCGAGCGCGCCGCTGCTTTGTCTTCTTCAGCCACTGCATCTTCTAAATCGATGATGATGGCGTGGGCACCGCTATTCAGGGCTTTTATAAATCGCTCGGGTCGATTGCCGGGAACAAATAAGAAAGTGCTGGCATAGCCAACGGGATTATCAATCGGGTTCATGGCGTTCATGTTTGTGGGCTAAGAAAAAAACCAAGCTTCGTTTGATTACGGATATTCCATAGTGCATCGATGGCGCTAGTCATCTCCAGTGGGGTAGCGCCACTACTGAAGGCGGCTAAGCGCAGTGCCTTATCGGTAATCTCGGTGCGCGTTAGGGTATTACCAGGATCACCTTTGGGCTCATCGACGCGACCATGCAATTGGCGACCGTCTTTCAGAATCACGGTGACCTTCCCAATCCAGCGCTTGGGGTAGGCCGCATCAATCTCCGGATCCAGCTTCATCGTGACCCGATCGCGTAAAGCGCAGATCTCAGGATCGTTAAAGTGGTCGGCAAATTCTTGGAGGCCTGCAAACCGATGGTATGCAATGATCGCCAGCACTGTACCCATCGAGAACTTCGATTGGTGTACGGTGGTGGGATGGGTTACGGGGCCCAAGACATCAATTGCACCTTGATGGACATGCGTCACGATGCGATCAATATCGTGCGCTTGAATGTTATTCGATTGCATTGTGTGCAAAAGCGCATCGGCAGCAGGATGAGTGTGACGGCAAGAGGCATGGTACTTAAAACTGGTTTCTGCACTGGCCCAGCGAACGCCAAGGCGATCGATCAAGAAATCAGGATCGGCATCGCTCGACATGCCAGCGGCCAAACCTTGCTTGCCTTCCAGAATGTGCTGCGCCCCGGTAAATCCGGCTTGCGCCAAGTAGGCGGCCATCAATCCCGTTCCAGCAGCATGCGCAGTGTGCAGTTGTTTTGAGTCAGCAGCGTCGCGTAAGAATTCCCAAAGGCCTGCGGATTGCGTTCCGGCAGAACCAAATGCATGCAGCATTTGCTCTGGACTGAGTTTTAATAGGTGACCTACTCCAGCAGCAGATGCTAAGGAACCAGCTGTGCCCGTTGTATGAAATGTTTTGTAGTGCGAGCGCCCTAAAAACTCACCCACACGAATGCCCACCTCATAACCTGCTATCGCGGCCGTCAGAAACTCGGTTCCCGATCGACCCAGTGCCTGCGCACAGGCCAACGCAGGGGAGAACACCACTGTCGCCGGATGAAATACGGAACTATTATGTAAATCGTCTTGCTCAACCACATGCGATGCTGCCGCATTGGACATCGCTGCCAAATAGGGGCTACTACTGCTGCGGTGAACCAGGATTTCGGAGGGACCGCTACTTGGTCCCATTTGCTCGGCAAAGCGAGTCAGGATTTCAACCGGGGAAGCGCCTTTGCCGGCGACGGCAGAGCCAAACCAATCCACGAGTAAGTCTTCGCCGCGGCGCATAACGTCCTCGGGAATATCCGCTGGCTTCAGTGTTGCTGCAAAGTCAGCCAACACTTTGGAGTAATGAATCGCGCCCATCTTAATTAAGCACCGCAGTTGCTTGCATGGTTAACCATCCTTCATGATCCTGCGCCCAGACACGAATGGTCTTGCCGCTGGGATCAAGCGCCAAGTCGGGGGTCGCTGAAACCGAGAAAGGGTTGATATCAAAGGTTGGCCGAATGGCACGAAACTCAAAGCGTTTTAATGTAGACCCTGGAATGGATTGACGAACTAAGTCAACCAAGAGCGTGGCAATCAACGGACCATGGACGATGAGGCCTGGATAGCCTTCCACTTCCGTAACGTAACGCCGATCGTAATGAATGCGATGGCCATTAAAAGTGAGGGCGGAGTAACGGAATAGCAAGACATCATCGGGATTAATGGTCTTGGTCCAAGTGGCATCCGTAGGTGCCGCAGTGGGTGCAACGGGTTTGTCATCTGGCGCAGGTGCATCGCGATACACAATGTCATGCTCTTCCGTCAAGGCAATGCCTGCTGCGTTGCTAATTTCATGACGAACCAGAACGAAGATAAGGTCGCCGGTCCGGCCCGATTTATGGGTGACGGATTGAATCGTGGAGGTGCGCTCAATCGCATCACCAACGACTAGCGGCTTAATCCATTCGAGCCGGCCACCAGCCCACATGCGGCGGGGTAGCGGTACGGGCGGTAAAAAACCACCGCGCTTGGGGTGACCGTCAGGGCCAATTTCCGATTGGCGGGCATGGGGTAAAAAATAAAGCCAGTGCCACAGTTCAGGTAAGAAAGTCCCCATCGTTGGCATGGGGTCAGGTCGATCCAATGTGGCTGAGAGGGCTTTGACTGGGGCAGCAGTTACGGTGTCAAGGATGGATTCGGATTTACCAATCCACTCCTGCAGGTGTTTAATGGTTTGATCTTCGATTCGCATCACCCTATTATGCAATGGGCGATGCAGTGGCGTTGCGCTTTTATCCCAGCCAGCCCAAGAAAAGCCCAGTCAATGCGGCGCCTGCTAGAACCGTCATGATGCCCAGCTGAAAGCGTATTAGAGCAATGGCAGCTGCCGCGCAAATCAATACCGACGTAATTGATGCCGATCCAGCAAAGCCAGCCGGAAAAAACACGTGGTAGGCAAAAAATAGACCCAAGTTCACAATCACGCCAACCACAGCAGCGGTAATGGCAGTTAGAGGTGCAGTAAAGCCTAACTTGCCATGCGTGGACTCAATCAATGGGCCGCCAATGAGGATGAATAAGAAGGACGGTAAAAAAGTAAACCAGGTGGCAATGCACGCCGCTACCGCGCCACTCCAAAAAGCCAAATCGGGTCCTAGCGTTTCTTGAACATGGCCCGCAATATAAGCAACAAACGCAAGCACCATGATGAGTGGCCCTGGCGTGGCCTCGCCTAAAGCAAGACCATCGATCATTTGACTGGCGGTGACCCATTGGTAATGTTCTACTGCACCCTGATAGACATAGGGCAGTACGGCGTATGCGCCACCGAATGTAAGTAAAGCGGCTTTGGTGAAAAACCAGGCAAGCTGGGGGTAGAGGGCTTTCCAGCCAAAAAAGAGAATCAGCGCGGCAATCGGTAGAGTCCATAACAGCGCACCCACAATGCCTTTCTGTACCGTGCTGCGAATATTAAAAATAGCGTGCTCCGGCGTTGGTGTGTTATCACCAATGATGACATCGCTACTTCCCTGCGAACGGACTGCGTCAACGCTGTGCGACTTCGGGCTAAAGATGGCAGGGTATTTTTTGCCACCCCAAACACCAATCAGGGCGGCGCAGATCACAATGATTGGAAAGGGAATTTTAAAAACAAAGATCGCAATGAAGGAGAGTGCAGTAATCAGCCACAGGGCGCGGTGCGCAAGTGCCCGCCGCCCAATCTTGAGGGCGGCGTACAAGACGATTGCAGTTACTGCAGGCTTGATGCCAAAAAAGAGAGCGGCGATCCAGGGGGTCTGCCCATAGGTTAGATAGACCCAGCCCAGGCCAATTAGGATTAGTAAGGAAGGCAGTACGAAGAGGACTCCGGCCAAAATGCCGCCGATACTGCGGTGCATTAACCAGCCGATGTAAGTCACCAATTGCTGCGCCTCTGGCCCTGGCAGCAGCATGCAATAGTTCAGCGCATGTAAAAAGCGCCGTTCGGAAATCCAGCGGCGCTTTTCAACTAATTCAGTATGTAAAACCGCAATTTGACCTGCAGGCCCACCAAAGCTAATAAAGCCGAGCTTAGCCCAAAACTTCAGGGCTTCGGTGAGCGGAACCTTCAAGCCTCGTCCATGCCACCAACGACTTGGCTAAAGCCGTTGTCTACATAAATGATTTCAGCGGTAATGCCATTGGCAAGATCGGACATCAAGAAGGAGGCTGCATTGCCAACGTCATCAATCGAGACATTGCGGCGCAGTGGTGCAGTTGCCTCGACAGCGCTCAAAATTTTGCCAAAGCCTTTGATGCCCGAAGCGGCCAAAGTTTTGATGGGCCCTGCTGAAATGCCATTGACCCGAATGCCTTTGGGACCAAGCGATCCGGCAAGGTAGCGGACCGACGCTTCGAGGGAGGCCTTCGCTAAGCCCATGGTGTTGTAGTTAGGCACATTGCGCATCGAGCCTAAATAGGTCAAGGTTAGCAGTGCACCATTGGCTTTAAGCATAGGTAGTGCTGCTTTTGCCATGGCTGGAAAGCTATAGGCCGAGATATCGTGCGCAATCTTGAAGCCTTCGCGACTGAGACCTTCTAAAAAGTCGCCAGCAATGGCTTCACGCGGGGCAAAGCCAATCGCATGGACAAAGCCGTCAAACTCAGGCCAGGTTTTGGCCAGATCGGTAAATAGGGCAGCAATTTGCTCGTCGCTACCGACATCGCAGTCAAAAATCAGCTTGGAATTGAATTCATTGGCAAATTCGACGGTGCGCTCTTTGAAGCGATCGCCAACATAAGTAAAGGCCAATTCAGCCCCTTCGCGGTGGCAGGCCTTGGCAATGCCATAGGCAATGGAGCGGTTTGAGAGGAGGCCGGTGATTAAAATCCGTTTGCCCGATAAAAAGCCCATGATGTGATCCTTTGCTTCAAATGTGATTTGCTATCTACAATTGTGGCATATGGTTCACTTGCCCCTCTTACTCACGCCTTTTGCTCGGACTTATGTTGGTCCTATGGCGGTCCTACTGTTATTAGGAGCAATTGGCCTAGGGGAAAAGGCTGACGCAGCCCAAGGCATAGCCCAATACGGCAAGCCCAAGTACGCCGATGGCTTTGCCCACTTTGATTACGTCAATCCCAATGCACCCCGAGGCGGCACTTTGGTGCTTCCCAACCCCGATCGCCGCACCAGTTTTGATAAGTTCAATCCATTTACCTTGCGGGGTGTGACAGCCCCTGGCGTTTCTCAGTTGATGTTTGAGTCCTTAGCAGTGGGGAGTGCCGATGAGGTATCGAGCGCCTATGGTTTGATTGCAGAGGACATTGCCGTTGCAGCCGACAAGATGTCGGTTGTCTTTCGGATTCGGCCTGAAGCCCGATTTTCCGATGACACGCCCATTTTGGCGGCAGACGTCAAGCACAGCTTTGATACCTTGATGAGTAAATTGGCTAATCCGCAATTTAGAACGGTGTATGCCGACGTAAAGCAAGCGGTAGTAGTTTCGGAGCGCGTAATTCGCTTTGACTTTAAAGAGCCCAATAGCGAGCTACCGGTGATGGTGGGCGGCCTGCCGATCTTCTCGCGTGCGTGGGGCAAAAAGCCCGATGGCACGATCACCCCGTTTGATAAGTTGGCATTCGAGCATCCGATTGGCAGTGGTCCTTATGTGATTGAGTCCTATCGTGCTGGCAAGACAATGGTGTTCAAGCGAAACCCAAACTATTGGGGGGACCGGGACGGTAAAACCGTGAATGTCCGCGTTGGCTTTTTCAATTTTGATCGCATTCATTACAAACTCTATGCCGACGACGCAGTGCGCTTAGAAGCATTCAAAGCGGGTGAGTTTGATGCCTTGGTCGAGTACCGCGCTAAAAATTGGGCGAAGAGTTATGTTGGACCTAAATTTAATAATGGCAGCTTATTGAAAAAGGCCTTTATCAATCACAATGGCGCGGGCATGCAAGGCTTTGCTGTCAATATTCGCAGGCCCTTGTTTCAGGATGAGCGCGTTCGTCAGGCGCTCGGTTATGCGCTGGATTTTCAGTGGCTCAATCGCCAATTGTTTTACGATCAATATGGCCGCATTAGCAGTTACTTCATGAATAGCGACCTCAGTGCTAATTTTGATGGCCCAGCCAAACCCGAAGGGGATGAGTTAAAGCTTCTACAAAAACTCAAAGCGCAGTTCCCACAAGCAGTTCCCGATGCAGTATTTATGCCGATGCCACCACCCCCTACAACGGTCGAGCCGAGTAGTCTGCGTCAAAATTTACTTAAAGCGCGTGACTTATTGGCGCAAGCCGGCTGGACTTACCGTGATGGCGCCTTGCGCAATGCCAAAGGCGAACCCTTTCGCTTTGAGATGGTTGAAGATGGCCCCTTCTTTTTGCGGGTAATCTCATCGTATGTGCGTAACTTAGAAAAATTAGGCATCAAGGTAGATGTGCGCACCAGTGACTTTGCGCTCCATCAAAAGCGCATGAATGAATACGACTTCGATATGACCACGATTCGCTTCCCGGATTCGCAAAGCCCAGGCAATGAGCTCTACGATCGTTTTGGTAGTAAAGCGGCTGAAGAAAAAGGATCAGACAATGTGATCGGCGTTCGCTCGCCGGCGGTGGATGCCTTGATCGATGCCATTGTCCGCGCAGAGACGCGCGCACAACTGCAAACGGCGACGCGTGCACTCGATCGGGTGCTTTGGAATAGTTACTATGTGATTCCGCAGTGGTACAACCCAACGCATCGCGTGGCCTTTAAGAAAGAAATGCGTTACCCTGAGCCGCCCTTGTATTACACCGCTGAATCATGGATCTTATTGAACTGGTGGAAGGCGGATAAATCCCAATGAACGGTCAACTGCTCTCCTACATTATTAAACGTATTTTGCTGATGATTCCAACCTTACTTGGTGTCCTCACCTTGACTTTTGCCGTGGTGCAGTTTGTTCCAGGCGGCCCAGTAGAGCAGTTAATGCTCGAGCTAAAAGGCAAGGGCGATGCTGCTGTAAGCGGCGCCGAGTCTTCGGGCGGCGGTAGCAATTACCGTGGCCGCCAGGGCATCGATGCAGAACGCCTAGCTGAAGTCAAAGCCTTGTACGGTTTTGATAAACCCCCATTGGAGCGCTACTTTGCCATGCTCAAACGCTTTGCGCAATTTGATTTGGGGCAGAGTTACTACCAGCATCAGAGCGTCTGGCAGCTGATCGTTTCGAAGCTCCCGGTCTCAATCAGTATTGGTCTGTGGACCTTCTTTATTAGTTACCTAATATCCATTCCTTTGGGGATTGCCAAAGCGGTGCGCGAGGGCAGTCGCTTTGATGCAGTCACTAGCACCATGATCTTGGTGGGTTATGCCATTCCGGGATTTGTGCTGGGTGTTTTATTGCTGGTTGTTTTTGGTGGCGGCAGCTTTCTGCAAATTTTTCCATTGCGAGGCCTCACCTCAGACAACTGGAATGATCTCACCATGATGGGTAAGGTCCTCGATTATCTCTGGCATTTGGTATTGCCGATTACGGCATCGGTACTCGGTAGTTTTGCAGTTATCACGATGCTGACTAAAAACTCCTTCTTGGAAGAAATTCGTAAGCAGTATGTGCTGACGGCGCGAGCAAAAGGATTAAGTGAAAAACAGGTGCTGTGGAAACACGTTTTCCGCAACGCCTTATTGCCTTTAGTGACCGGCTTTCCGGCCGCTTTTGTGGGCGCTTTTTTTACGGGTTCGCTACTGATTGAAACCCTATTCACACTCGATGGACTCGGTTTATTGGCCTATGAGTCCGTCATGCGCCGTGACTATCCGGTGGTCTTTGGCACCCTGTACCTCTTTACCTTGATTGGCCTTTTTACCAAGCTCATTTCTGATATTTGTTATGTCTTGGTGGATCCACGCATTCAGTTTGGCGCCGGGGGCGGCTCATGAATCGGTGGCAGCGCTTCAAAGCCAATCGCTTGGGCTATGCCAGCCTCTGGATCTTCCTGATTCTATTTGGTCTTAGCGTATGCGCCGAGCTGATCGCCAATGACAAGCCACTGGTCGTGCGTTACCAGGGGCAGTTTTATTTTCCGATTTTGCAGAGCCAGCCAGAGACGGTTTTTGGCGGTGACTTTGCTACTCCAACGGATTTCTTGGATCCGGATATTCGGCGTAGCATCACGAGCAAGGGGAACTGGGCTGTGTATCCGCCGATTCCCTATAGTTTTGAGACTCTGAACTACTTTGCGAAGTCACCCAATCCAGCAGCGCCTTCCGTGGATAACTGGCTTGGCACCGATGACCGTGGGCGCGATGTGTTGGCGCGTTTAATTTATGGCTTTCGTTTATCCATCCTGTTTGGCCTTGCTTTAACCTTCGTGGGTGTGACAGTGGGGATTATTACCGGCGCGCTCATGGGATTTTTTGGCGGTAAGTTCGATTTAGTTACCCAGCGCGCCATCGAGATTTGGTCTGCGATGCCAGAGTTGTACTTGCTCATTATTTTTGCGTCGATTTTTACTCCGAGTATTTGGCTCTTGGTGGTTTTATTAGCCGCATTTAGTTGGATGGGTTTGTCCGATTACGTGCGCGCAGAATTTTTCCGCAATCGTGCTTTGGAATACGTGCGCGCAGCGCGTGCTTTGGGCTTAACGAATATGCAAATCATGCGACGCCATATTCTGCCCAATAGCTTAACGCCCGTCATTACCTTTTTGCCATTTCGCATGAGCGCGGCAATTCTATCCCTCACAAGCCTCGACTTTCTTGGTCTGGGCGTCCCTCCGGGTACGCCAAGTTTGGGCGAGTTACTGGCCCAAGGAAAAGGCAATCTGGATGCGTGGTGGATCTCCTTATCTACCTTCGTTGTATTAGTTTCCACTTTGCTATTGCTCACGTTTATGGGCGAAGCCTTGCGCGATGCATTTGATTCCCGTAAGAGTGGCGCAGTATTGGGAGCGCGCTGATGAGCGAACAGTCAACATTAGCTACTCCTTTGCTGCGTTATGACAATCTGTCGATTTCATTTGGATCCGGGCGACGTGAAAAGTTTGCAGTCAAAAATCTGAATCTGGATATTGGCGTCGGCGAGCGCGTAGCCTTGGTGGGCGAATCGGGTTCTGGAAAAACGCTATCTGCTTTGGCTCCACTACGTCTCTTGCCGGAGGGTGCCAAAGTAGAAGGAAAATTAATTTGGACCCCCGTTAGTGCAAAGCAAACTGAATTAACTCCGCAATCGACTGACTTGCTCACGCTCTCGGAGCCCGCCATTCGGGAAATTCGGGGGCGCGACATTGCCATGATTTTTCAAGAGCCGATGACTGCTTTAAATCCGCTGTTTACGATTGGCAATCAAATCGTTGAAGCAGTTTTAGTACATGCCCCTCTCACATCGAAAGCGGAGTGTATTGAAAAAGCGATAGCGCTCCTGCGTAAGACCGGCATTCCTGAGCCAGAGCGCCGTTTTTATTCGTATCCACATCAACTGTCAGGTGGGCAGCGGCAGCGTGCCATGATTGCTATGGCCTTGGCATGCAAGCCGCGCTTGCTCATTGCCGATGAGCCAACCACGGCATTGGATGTCAGCTTGCGCATGCAAATCTTGGAGCTCCTGATTGAGCTACAAGCTGAGGCGAAGGGCGATCAGGGCATGAGCATTTTGCTCATTACCCACGACCTAAATTTAGTGCGCCATTTTGCTGAGCGTGTCGCGGTTTTAAATCAAGGAAATTTGATGGAGTGCGGCACCACCAAGCAGGTTTTTGAGCATCCTGAAAATACGTATACCCAAGCCTTAGTGAATAGCAAGCCGGTACGTGCGTTGTTGCCTGTAATGCCGCTAGCCCCAATGTTACTCAGTACCGAGAATCTCCATGTCTCTTATCCCGGATCAAAATCGGGGAATCCTTTGCAGCTCTTATCCTTCTTTAAAAAACCACCGCGCCACACCGTGCTAAAAAAAGTGCAGTTTGAATTACTCCAAGGCCAGACGATTGGGGTGATTGGGGAATCTGGATCTGGCAAAACAACCTTGGGTATGGCGATTTTGGGTTTGCTGGGTGATTCTGCTGCCCAGGTTGGTGGCACGGTTAATGTACTCGGTAGTGATTGGCAAACGCTGGACTCTGCAGCGAGACGTAATTTGCGTTCGAGCTTGCAGGTGATTTTTCAGGACCCATTTGGATCGCTGTCACCACGTATGACCGTCCTGCAAATTGTGTCCGAAGGACTGGATGTTCATTTTCCTAATCTATCGGCGGCTGACCGCGAGGGCAGGGTGCTCGATATGCTCAAGGAGGTTGGCCTAGATCGATCCGCTTTGCAACGCTACCCCCATGAATTTTCGGGAGGGCAGCGTCAGCGAATTGCAATTGCACGCGCCTTAGTATTGCGCCCACAAATTTTGGTCTTGGATGAACCCACTTCGGCCTTGGATGTATCGATCCAGAAGCAGGTGCTGGCGCTGCTGACCGAGCTGCAGAAAAAGTACAACCTGGCTTACATCATGATCAGCCATGATTTGGCTGTGATTCGGGCGATGTCGCACCAGATCATGGTCTTAAAAGAGGGCAAGGTAGTCGAGTTTGGGGAGACTGAGGCCTTGATCGCCCACCCCAAACAGGCCTATACCAAGCAGCTATTTACCGCTGCAGAAATGACTTAGCGCACCACGGTAGTGCAATTCTGCCTAAAAAATAGGCAATTTATCTCTGGTTTACGCTTAAATATTTAATATAAACAATGACTTAAGCTAAGTAAGTCGGTTTGGAGGATTGTAAAAAGTTTGATACACTCCGCCTATGCCAATGTCTTTTAGCCACTCCTCTTCAGCACGCCGACTTGCGCAATCGTTCGCGTTGGTGTGTTCGCTTGTGGTTTGTCCTGCTGCTGGAGCAAATGAGCAGACCAAAGAAGCATCGACCGAATCATTTACGCAGGCGGGTAAAGCGTATTTCATTCGCGCCGCAGATAAGCTCGTGGATTCGGTATCGGGTCGTTCTGAGAATTTAATTAATCAGGCAATGGAGCTCATTGGTGTGCGGTATCGCTGGAATATGGATATCCCGCAATCGGGCCTCGATGGCAGCGGTTTCGTTGCCTACGTTTTCAAAGACAAGCTGAGCTTTTTGATTCCACGCAAATCATCCCAGATGAGCAAAGTAGGGAAGTCCATCACCCGCGATGATTTACAGCCTGGCGATTTAGTTTTCTTCAACACCATGCGCATGACCTTCTCGCATGTGGGAATTTATGTTGGTGAGAATAAATTCATTCACTCGCCCTCTAAAGGCGCCAGCATTCGAGTAGACGACATGACGAGTGTGTACTGGGACAAGCGTTTTGATGGCGCCCGTCGCCTCGATGGTAGCGATGAGTTTTCCGAGCAGGAACGTAAAAATCTCATGAACGAAATGAAGAAGTTTAAAAAACAAACCCAGATGTTCTAAGCGCTAATTAGCGCTTTTATCTGAGCTATTTTTTCTTGAGTGGCAATCTCTCCAGCTAGTATTG
>JBIPON010000014.1:0-17971 GCA_044379065.1 Polynucleobacter sp.
ATAATTTGTCTGTGGTGATCCCTTCAATCCTTGATTGAATTGCATCCCCTCCATTTTGATTTAACTGAAAACAAGGAGTCCTTAAATGAGCAAAACTGTAAAAGGCACAAAGACTGAAGAGTCCTTGAAGGCCGCATTCGCTGGTGAATCCAAAGCCAACCGCCGTTATTTGTATTTCGCAAACATGGCTGACGTTGCTGGTGCAAACGACGTAGCAGCTGTTTTCCGTTCCACCGCTGAAGGTGAAACAGGTCACGCCCATGGTCACATGGAGTATTTGATTGCTGGCGGTAGTGGCGATCCAGAAACTGGCTTGCCAGCAAAGACAGTTGAAGATGCGCTCAAGTCTGCTATTGCAGGCGAGACACACGAGTACACCGACATGTACCCAGGCATGGCTAAGACTGCACGCGACGAAGGCTTTGACGAAATCGCTGACTGGTTTGAGACTTTGGCTAAGGCTGAGCGTAGCCACGCAAACAAGTTCACTAAGACTTTGGAAGCGCACTTAGCAAACGTGTAATTGCATTTGCTGTGATGGAAAAAGGCTGCCTCGGCAGCCTTTTTCTTTTGTATTTTTTAATCCCTTATTGCTAACTCGTGCCGATGCCTTGCGTAGGAACAGGGGGGATGAGTTTGTGGGATATAGGGCCATCCCAAAATAAAAAATGGCCATCCGAAGGTGGCCACTTTGCGATTCAAAACTGCTGACTAGGAATTAACCCTTCTTAGCCCATGCAGAGCACCAGCCTGGGCCAGCCACTTTTTTCGCACCAAACAAGCTGCAACCGCCAACAGGGCCAGAGCCTTGATACAGAGCGCAGTTCGAGCAAACTTGACCGGCTGCGTACTTAGGAAACTTTGCTTTGTTTACTTTAGTTGCATCAGCTACATAACCCAGGGCAGCAGCTTGTGGATCGGTTTCAGCGACCATGGCTTGTGCCTGAACGGTATTGCTGAGTGCAATGCTGCAAGCACCGGCAGCGGACATGATCATAAATTGGCGACGACTAGTTTTCATACATTCTCCAAAGGGTGGTACGCGTAAAAATTAATAATGCAAATAATTCTGTGTGAATCATAAAACAGATGTGCCTAATGCTGGAATACAGCGTTAAGTGACTGATTTATATGGTAATTTGCTTGAGAACCGTTCTCAATTTGAAAACAGCCCTACTGCGCCCTTTTAGCGGCGGTCCATTAGCGCCAAAAATTCACGACGCAAGTTAGCGTCCTTTAGGAAAGCGCCGCGCATCACGCTATTGACCATCTTCGAATCGCGATCTTTTACGCCGCGCCACTGCATACAAAAGTGGTCTGCGTCCATCACAATCGCAACCCCAACGGGACGAATCTTTTTCTCGAGCATGTCAGCAAGGTGAACTACTGCCTCTTCCTGAATTTGGGGGCGGCACATCACCCACTCCGTAATACGTGAGTATTTCGATAGACCAATCAGTGCCGACTCTTTGCTCGGCAATACCCCAATCCAGACGCGACCCATGATCGGACAGAGGTGATGCGAGCAGGCGCTGCGGACCGTAATCGGACCTATGATCATGAGTTCGTTGAGGTGACTGACGTTTGGAAATTTAGTGAGCGTGGGCTGCTCAACGTAGCGGCCATTAAACACCTCTTTCACAAACATTTTGGCAACGCGCTGACTGGTGTTGCGCGTGTTGTGATCGCTTTCGGTATCGATCACCAAGCTTTCTAAAACGGCTTGCATCTTAACCGCCACCTCATCGACCAAACCCTCTAAATCGCCTGGCTCAATGAACTGGGAAATATTGTCGTTGGCATGAAAGCGGGCTTTCTTTGCCTGAATACGACGACGAATAATGGTGGATAGCGGCACACCATCCTCGGCCTTAGACTGTATCGCCTTCTTTACAGTCGGCTTTGGTGCCACGGCTGTCTTTGCTGCCTTTAGGGGGGCACTGCTCTTACGGCTGCTGGTTTTGGTTGCGGGCATAGGATGTTTAGGTGCGTTAATGAGTTAATGAATGGTAATCAAAAATGATTGCCTTCACAGGCCAGGGTTAAATCTGGAAAAAGATAGCAATGATTGCTGCTAGCGCTATGGTCCAAACGGCAGTCCGCAATTTAGGCCAGTCAGCGACATAGCAAACAATAAAGGCGATGCGCGCTAATATGTAAATAACTGCCAATAGATCAATCCGGTCTTGTGGTGCCTGCGCAATCGCTGCAATGGCGATGGCAGCAAAAAAGAAAGGGATCGATTCAAAGGTATTAGCTTGCGCTGCGTTGGCACGCGCCCGAAAGCCAGTTTGCTGCGCTAGCCACTGGCGCGGGTTACTGTTATCAAAATTTTTAAAGCCAGACTTGGCGATACCTGCCGCTACGATCGGCAGTAGACCTGCAATCAACACACATGCAAATGCAATCGTCATTCGACTTTCTCCGCGGGATTTGGTGGTGGCATTTTTTTCTTGCCAATGCGCGTCTCAGTGCCATTCAATAAATTGCGAATGTTGCTCCGATGACGCCAGATCAGCAAAGCACAAACCACGCTAAGGGCAATCGCCATGGGCTGAAAGCCGAACAAGAAAACAAAATAAACTGGGCCAAAGACAGCGGCGGCTAAGGCGGCGAGTGAGGAGTAGCGCAAAAAGAAAGCCACAATCAACCAGGTTGCCAAAGTTGCCAGGCCCAGCGTCAAATTAATTCCAAACAAAATACCGCAGGCAGTGGCAACACCCTTGCCTCCCTTGAATCCATGAAACAAGGGATATAGATGCCCCAGGAAAACAGCAATCACTACGCCGCAAAAAATCCACGCGGCCGCGCCTTGGGTCACCATCGCCTCACCCAAAACCAAACGAGCCAGGATCACTGCCAGAAACCCTTTAAGGGCATCGCCCAGCAAGGTAAGCACCGCAGCACGCTTGTTACCCGTGCGCAGCACATTGGTTGCACCAGGATTACCGGATCCATATGAGTATGGATCAGGCAAGCGCATGCATTTACTAACGACAACTGCAAACGAAATCGAGCCAATCAGGTAAGCAAGGGGAATTAGCAGCCAGGTCATAACGCTATCTTAATCATTATTAATAAATTACCTTAAATCCAAGTGCTGCTTGGTGGATCAGCAGTCCTTAGGGCAACTAGCCCCTCGGGTGATGATGCTGATGAATGGATTTGAGCCGTTCTCGTGCAACGTGGGTGTAAATCTGGGTAGTCGATATATCGGCATGCCCAAGCAGTAACTGCACCACCCTCAGATCGGCGCCGTGGTTGAGTAAATGCGTAGCAAAGGCATGCCGCAGGGTATGCGGTGAGAGCGCTACTGGAATTTGCGCGATTGCAGCATACCGTTTAATTAAAGCCCAAAATGCTTGGCGAGTCAGGGCGCCACCGGTATGCCGACCAATGAATACAGCATCCGATGTTTTACCGGCCAATAGGACCGCTCGAGTTTCTCCAAGATATTGACGTAACCATTCTCCGGCTTCGCCTCCAAAAGGCACAAGCCGTTCTTTGCCGCCCTTACCATTGACGATGCGCACTACGCCTTCATTGAGACTGATTGCTACTGTCTTCAGGCTAACGATTTCAGAAACGCGTAGGCCACTGGCGTACATCAATTCGAGCATGGTGCGATCGCGCAAACCCAAGGGGGTTTCGATGTCGGGCGCCTGGATTAAGCGAGTGACTTGATCCTCGCTTAAGGTCTTCGGAAAACGCTGCGCCTGTTTGGCGGCACGCAAAGTCATGCACGGATCCCGTTTTACCCACTGGTGACGTAAGGCATGGCGATAAAACCGTTTAAATACCGTGAGGCGTCGATTGGCGGTAGTTGCTTTGTCCGCGCGACGGTGTGCGATATACGCCGTTAATTCAGTTTCGGTAGCGGCATATAAATCGATGCCGCGCTCGTTTTGTAGCCATTGGGACAAGAGCAGTAAATCACGTCGATAGGCAGCAAGGCTATTTTTAGCGAGGCCATCTTCTAACCAACAGGCATCGCAGAATCGCTCTATTGCTTCCGATGAAGCCTGCAATAATGCCGGCTCTACCTTAGCTGATGCTGTTCTCATAGACCATGTCGATGGCTACTAATCCCTAAAGTTATCAAAGCCCAATGGTGCTTCGCTAACGTCTTTGCGCAGCAAGGCCATCACCGCTTGCAGATCATCCCGTTTACCACCGGTAACACGTACTGCGTCCCCCTGAATGCTGGCTTGCACCTTTATCTTGCTGTCTTTGATGATGCGTACAATTTTTTTCGATAAATCCGAGGTCACCCCTTTTTGAATCTTCATGCTTTGCTTACGCTTATCGCCGCCAATCGTTTCGAGCTTGTCGTCTTTGAGGTAGCGCACATCGACATTGCGTTTGGCCATTTTGTTAATCAGGACATCGCGCACTTGGCCCAATTTAAAGTCATCGTCTGCAAACAAAATAAGAAGCTCTTCTTTGAGTTCTACCCTGGAATCCGACCCCTTAAAGTCGAAGCGGGTGGAGATCTCCTTATTGGCCTGTTCAATGGCGTTCTTTAGTTCCACCATATTTGGCTCGCACACTACGTCAAATGTTGGCATTTATTACTCCTATTTACTCAAAATTACGGAAGACGAATAAGATTGTGGCATGAACTCCGCCCCAAATGCGCCTTCTTCGCCTAAAACGGCTCCGCCCTTAGGGATTCCAGAGATGCTGCCTAACTTTTCTTTAAGGGTGCGCAATAGCTTTGGATTTGAAGTCCTTGCCGAGCAAGCCTACTCCATTACCTGTACCGAACAAATAGGGGCTGTGATGGAAACGATTGAGGCGGCAGGCATGCCATGGCGAGTCCTGGGTAGCGGCAGTAATGTGATCTTGCCGCCAACGCTGTCCGGCGTTACCTTACTGATGGACATTACAGGGCAGGCGATCACACATCAAGATGAAAGCGGTACTGTGGTGTCAGTTGGGGCTGGCGTGAACTGGCATGACTTTGTGATTTGGACGCTGGATCAAAGCCTACCTGGCCTTGAGAACCTCGCGCTGATTCCGGGTACGGTAGGCGCAGCGCCGATACAGAACATTGGCGCCTATGGCGTCGAGGTGGGCGAATACATCCAGTCGATCGAAGCCTACGATTGCCATTCCAAAACCGTGGTCAATTTACCAGCGAGCGAATGCGGATTCGCGTATCGCAATAGTATTTTTAAAGACCACCCTCACCGCTACATCGTTACGCACGTGCATTTTTACTTGCCCGCTGCGTGGAGCCCCCGTTTACGCTATGCCGATTTGGCTGCTGCATTTGCAAACGATCATGCGCCAACAGCGGAAGAAGTGATGGTTGCGGTCTGCAAGATTCGGAATCGCAAACTACCGGATCCCAAATTGATCGGCAATGCCGGTAGCTTCTTTCAAAATCCGATTGTGGAAAAAGCGCAGTACTTGGCATTGCTCGAGCAGTTTCCTGAATTGGTGTCTTACCCCGAGGGGGATGAGCACCAAGGCAAACGCAAATTGGCAGCAGGCTGGATGATTGATCGCTGCGGCTTTAAAGGCTTGCGCGCTGGCGCTGTGGGGGTATATCAACATCAAGCCTTAGTCCTCGTCAATCACGGCGGCGGCAGCGCTGATTCTGTCTTGGCCTTAGCAAAGACCATTCAAGACAAAGTGCAAGATACCTTTGGCGTTGCTCTGTCGATTGAGCCGATCCGCTACTGAGGTTTCACCTTGGCTAGTGTGACTTCAGCACTGCCTTCTGCCAATTGAATGCGGTAATCGTGCTGGGCCAGCAGCTGATCTGGTTTACGTACCGCGCCCGCCCCCTCTTGCAAAATCACGGCATAACCCCGCTCCAAGGTGCGCTGCGGGCTGAGCGCTTCTAACTGCGCAGCCAGATGCTGCTGGTGCCGCTGCCAGTATTGTGTCCGCACCATCCATGACTGGCCCAAGCGTTGCCGAAGATTCTGAATCTGCTCGCGCATTCGCTCTGGGTTAGGCAAAGCATGATTTAAACGCAGTGCAAATTGATCAAGTGTCTGGGCCTCGCGCTCGAGTCGCCGCTGAGTGGCTTGAGTCATAGCCTGCTTGAAGCTCGCCAACTCAGCCAGTAATTGATCGCGCCGTGGTGCCGCCATCTCGGCTGCACCCGTCGGTGTTGGTGCACGCAAGTCAGCAACAAAATCGGCAATCGTCGTATCGGTCTCGTGCCCTACGCCGCAGATAATCGGCAAAGTGGATTCTGCAATCGCATACGCCAACTGCTCATGATTGAATGCCCACAAATCTTCGATGCTGCCGCCACCCCGCACCAATAAAATCACTTCCACCACCGCCTCCCGATTGGCATGTTCGAGTGCGGCGATGATGTTAAGCGGCGCTTCTGGTCCTTGCACTAAGGTGGGGTAAATCACAATCGGGATATGTGGCGCTCTTCGACTTAAGGTACTCAGCACATCTTTTAATGCGGCCGCTTGGGGTGAGGTGACAATCCCGATCGCGCGGGGGTGTGTAGGAATGGGACGCTTTCGATCCGCTTCAAATAACCCCTCTTTGGCCAACTTGGCCTTGAGCTTTAAAAAGGCCTCGTATAGCCCACCCATGCCTGCGCGTCGCATCACCTGGACGGTTAACTGGATATCCCCACGCGGAACATATAGGCCGAGACTGGCTCCGACCTCCACCAAATCCCCTGATTGGGGCATAAAGCCCACTTGGGCATTTTTGCCCCGGAACATGACACAGCGAATTTGCCCCTCCTCGTCTTTTAAGGAGAAGTACCAGTGCCCGCTGTCATAGGCCTTAAAGTTCGATACCTCACCGCTAACCCAGACAGAATCAAACTGGTCCTGTAAAGAGCTTGCAATGGCGCGGTTTAGATCGCCAACACTGAGAATTGTGTTCGGTATTTCAGGCATTTTCTAGGGGTCGATTTTTATGAATTTAATGGGGTTTACTAGCCGGGACCAATACATATCCACAGTCTTGAATGGCATTATGGGGCTCAATTAAGAAGTAAGTGTTTGCTGACCCATAACGTCGTATAAATCTGACACTAACACTACAACGCATTGATTAATATACATAATTTTTTTTATATTCGGTTCAGTTTACTGCCATTATTTGGTGCGTTACACCATAAATCAAGGACTTACAGTTAATAGGGTCAAAAGTTTTGCACAGAGTTATCCACAGCCCACCCAAAACCCCGCTAAAGCTAAATTTTTTGAAAAATATCAAGCTTCTAGCAATCCCTGTCGAATAAGAAGCCCATTTCATTTCAGCTAAAGTACTGATCTTATGTACACCATCTTACTGTCTGCCGGTTGGCCCATTTGGCCCCTCTTAGCCCTCTCCATTTTTGGCCTCGCCATTCTCATGGAGCGAAGTTGGTACCTGCGCCAAGGGCACATTACCCCACAGACCGACTTGGAACTTGCTTTTGGCTTAGCCGAAGGAATGGCAAGTGGAAAAGCAGCCCCGACTGGATTAATTCAGGATTTGCGCCAGAGCTCTGTCATCGGCACGCTCCTCGCCTCCATTCTGTCTGAAAAACAGGCAGGGCATTCAGCCGGGCAGGCAATCGAAGAGCTTGCTGCGCTTGCAGATACCTCCTGGGTTAAGCTGGAACGCTACCTCGGAGCCCTAGCCACGATTGCAACCCTTGCTCCGCTCCTCGGTTTATTTGGTACCGTGGTTGGCATGATTGAAATTTTTGGTAGTCAGGGGATAGTCACCGGCAGCGGCGGTAACCCGCAGCAGTTGGCGAACGGCATTTCAATTGCGCTCTACAACACGGCATTTGGATTACTGATTGCTATACCAGCCTATGCCGGTTGGCGTGGCTTACGCGCCATGGCTGATCAACGGCAGCGCGAGTGTGAAGAATTCGCCCGCCAACTGTTTAAAAAACTTTACCCCGAAAATACATGAGCTGGATTGCGCAACGCTTAAGCGGTCAGCGAGTCAATCTCGGCTCGTTACGCAACACCAATCGATTTGCGCGCGCGGAGCCAGAAATAAATCTGATTGCATTTATTGATGTGCTGCTAGTGGTTTTGATTTTCTTAATGGTCTCAACTACCTTTACGCGGTACAACGAACTGGCGATTACGTTGCCGACCGCAAGCGGTTCTGATACGTCGGCAAAACCACAATCCATCACCATTACAGTCAGCCGCGATGGTCGCTACGCTCTGAACGGCAAGGTAATCGATCGGAGCCAATTGGCCTCATCCCTGAGTAAACTCGCCAACCCATCCGCGCAAACCAACCTAGAAAATAGTCCGCAAGTGAATATCGATGCCGATGCCAAGGCGCCCCATCAGGCAGTGATGCGCGCCCTTGAGGCGGCGCGCGATGCGAATCTGCCCAACGTTGTCTTTAGTAGTCAAGGCAGCAAATAATGCAGCCTGCTGACCGTGCATAAAGCGCCCATTCAAGGTCGATCGGCGCCCGCCTTTTGGGAGCGGCGCGGCCTTATCAGTTGGCTTTTGTGGCCACTATCCAAAGTAGTTGGTCTGTTTGTGGCAAGCAAAAACGCCTTACGCGATCTCGGCATTGGCGTTGGAAAACCGTTTTTAGTACCCATCATTATTGTTGGCAATCTGCGTGTGGGTGGCACCGGCAAAACCCCCATCGTCATTGCGCTGGCTGAGCGCCTGCGTGCCCGTGGTTTTTATCCGGGGATCATCAGCCGAGGCTATGGCGGTCGCAGCCACTCCAAGCAATCCAATCCAATCGAGGTAAGCAGCAAATCAGATCCCGCTGTAGTTGGCGATGAGCCCGTACTCATGGCACGGCGTACGCAAGACGCAATACCCATTTGGATATGCCCAAAGCGCCGCAAAAGTATTCGTGCACTTTTAAACGCCAATCCCGAAGTCAATGTCATCATTAGCGACGATGGCTTACAACACCAAGACCTTACGCGCTGGGCAGCGCGCGAAGGTGGCCGCGATATTGAAATCATCGTGCGCGACCATCGCGGTGAAGGCAATGGCTTTTTATTGCCGGCCGGTCCCTTGCGTGAATCCGCCGATCGGGATCGTGACATCACCTTAGTCACTGGGAGCAGTCAAGGCACTGATAGTCCTACTGATGCTGCCGATGGATTGCATTACATTGCCGACCGTCCTGCATATACGCTAATGCCGATATTGGAGTTTGCCTACCCTCTAAGGGATCCCGGCCAAATCACTTCGCTTGAAGCGCTGTTAGCGCAACATAGCAATACCCCGATCATTGCAGTTGCTGCGATTGGTAACCCCCAGCGATTTTTTGATGGAGTCCAGTCGCTTCTTCCTCATCCAAGCCCCCCATTTAAGGGTATTGGGTTACCGGATCACGGGCAGATTGATGTCGCCCTGCTCAATACGCTGGATGCAAAGTGCATTTTGATCACCGAAAAGGATGCCGTAAAATGCGCTCATATTGATGATCAGCGTATTTGGGTCGTGCCGATGCAACTTACCCTACCGAATGCGCTGATGGACTGGATTGAATCGATTCTCCAAAGACCAGATCCGAATGCGATGCACAGCGAGCCCCGAAGGAAAAAAGATGGATAAGCGTTTACTCAGTATTTTGGTTTGCCCTTTGTGTAAAAGTGGCTTGCATTTGGATGAGCAGCGGCATGAATTGATCTGCCGTATTGATAAGCTTGCTTATCCAATTCGGGATGATATTCCGGTGATGTTGGTGGATGAAGCGCGTACCTTAACGCCTGACGAAATGCAGGCCTTGTAAGTCAATCGATTTGAACGCACTCGCCCTCCCCGAATTTAGTGTTGTCATTCCGGCGCGCTTAGGCTCCACTCGCCTACCCCGCAAACCTCTGGCGGATATCGCAGGCAAGCCCATGGTGGTCCGCGTTGCCGAACAGGCAAAACGCTCTGGCGCGCAGAGTGTGATTGTGGCGACCGATTCGGGGGAAATTCAGGCGGTATGCGATGCCCATCGAATCGAATGCCTCATAACGCAAGCCAGTCACCCTACCGGCACCGATCGCATTGCTGAAGTAGCGCAGTTATTGAAGTTACCTGCTGATGCCTTGATTGTGAATGTGCAAGGTGATGAGCCTTTGATTCCGCCGGAACTGATTAATCAGGTTGCAATGGCATTAGCAGCCCACTCACAATGCGCGATCGCTACAGTGGCGACGCCCATCCTGGATTTAGCAGAAATCAATAACCCCAATGTAGTGAAGGTGGTGCTCAACCGCCAAAATGAGGCCATGTACTTTTCGCGCTCGGTTATTCCGTTTGAACGCGATGCAGCAATAACTAAACCCCCATACCTGCGGCATTTGGGGATTTACGCCTACCGAGCCAGCTTCTTAGAGGCCTATGCGCGCCTCGATCCAGCCCCACCGGAGCAGGCAGAATCACTCGAGCAGCTACGCGCCCTGTGGCATGGATACCGCATTCAGGTTCATATTACGCACGAAGTGCCTCCACCTGGAGTCGATACCGAAGCCGATTTAGAGCGGGTACGGCTGGCTTTTGCATCTCGGGGATAATCCTTAGAAAGTACCCGTAGATAGGCCTAAAAAATACGGGACAATGACGAATTGAGGGGAGAATAACAATGCGGTTAATCCTATTGGGCGCACCAGGCGCCGGCAAAGGAACACAAGCTCAGTTTATTTGTGAGAAGTTTGGTATTCCGCAAATTTCCACAGGCGATATGTTGCGTGCTGCTGTGAAAGCAGGTACGCCCCTCGGCGTTGCCGCCAAAAAGATTATGGATGCGGGCGGCCTGGTTTCGGATGAAATCATTATTGGCTTAGTGAAAGATCGCCTCAAAGAATCCGACTGCAATCATGGCTATTTGTTTGATGGCTTTCCGCGCACCATTCCTCAAGCACAAGCGATGAAAGATGCGGCAGTACCAATCGACTTTGTACTTGAAATCGATGTGCCATTTGAGGCCATCATTGATCGGATGAGTGGCCGTCGCGTTCATCCCGCCTCAGGTCGCAGTTACCACATCAAATTCAATCCACCTAAAGTGGATGGCAAAGACGATGTCACGGGTGAGCCCTTAATTCAACGCGATGACGACAAAGAAGAAACCGTGCGCAAGCGCCTGCAGGTCTACACCGATCAAACACGCCCATTAGTGGAGTACTACTCTAGCTGGGCCGCTAGCGGTGATTCAGCGAAGGTGAAGGCGCCTGCTTATCGCAAGGTCAGTGGCACAGGCACTGTGGATGACATTACGAATTCGATCTTTGCGGTACTAAAGTAATTCGCATCTCTATAGCAGGTGCGATGTAATGTCGTTTCAATTCAGCGGCAATCACTTTAATTCTTTAAGCGCACTCTCAAACGATTCGATGTCGGCAAAGCTGCGGTAGACCGATGCAAAGCGAATGTAGGCCACTTTATCTAAGCGCTTGAGTTCACGCATCACAAGCTCGCCAACGCGGTCACTGGCAATTTCTTTTTCACCCGTTGCAACCAGCTTTTCTTCAATACTGGCAATGGCTTCATCCACTAAATCCGACGATACCGGGCGTTTACGCAGTGCCAACTTGAGTGAACTAGCTAGCTTTTCGTGACTGTAATCAACTCGGCTGCCATTCTTTTTGACGATGGCAGGAAATGTTAGCTCGGCACGTTCATAGGTTGTAAAGCGTTTGTCACAGCTTGCACAGCGGCGGCGGCGGCGCGTGGTATCGCCCTCGTCCGATACCCGGGTATCCATCACTTGGGTATCGTCACCATGACAAAAAGGGCAGCGCATGCATCAGCTCCCGTAAACCGGAAAGCGCTTCGTCAGGGCATGTACTTGGGCTTTGACTTTCTCGATGTTGGCAGCATCATTTGGGTTATCCAACACGTCGGCAATAAAGTGGGCCACCTGAATTGATTCCGCTTCTTTAAAGCCGCGGGTGGTCATTGCCGGCGAGCCCAAACGAATACCACTGGTTACCATCGGCTTTTGCGGGTCATTGGGTATGCCGTTTTTATTGCAGGTAATGTGCGCATCACCCAATACTTTTTCCGCCTCTTTGCCCGTCATATTTTTGCTACGCAAATCAACCAACATCACGTGCGACTCGGTACGGCCTGAAACGATGCGCAAGCCGCGCTCGATGAGGGTATTAGCCAAGGCTTGTGCATTGGCAATCACCTGCTTTTGGTAGTCCTTGAAGCTGGGCTCCAAGGCTTCTTTAAATGCAGTTGCTTTGGCAGCAATCACATGCATTAATGGGCCACCCTGCAAACCCGGGAAGACGGCAGAATTAATGGCTTTCTCATGTTCGGCTTTCATCAAAATGATGCCGCCACGGGGGCCACGTAAACTCTTGTGGGTGGTTGAGGTGACGATGTCGGCATGGGGCACCGGATTGGGGTAGACGCCGGCAGCAATTAAGCCGGAGTAGTGCGCCATATCTACCATGAAGATGGCGCCGATTTCTTTTGCCACTTTGGCAAAGCGCTCAAAGTCGATGTGGAGCGAATACGCTGATGCGCCCGCAATAATTAACTTCGGCTTGTGCTCGCGTGCCAAGCGCTCCATTTGCTCGTAATCAATCGCTTCGTTTTGATCAAGACCATAGGAGATGGGGTTAAACCACTTGCCGCTGAGGTTGAGTGCCATGCCGTGGGTGAGATGACCGCCTTCGGCCAAGCTCATGCCCATGAAGGTATCGCCGGGCTTTAGGAAGGCCAAGAAAACCGCTTGGTTAGCCGAAGCGCCGCAATGGGGTTGCACGTTCGCAGCTTCGGCTCCGTAAAGGGCTTTAACGCGATCAATTGCCAATTGCTCGGCGACGTCTACAAACTCACAGCCGCCGTAATAGCGCTTGCCTGGATAGCCCTCAGCATACTTATTGGTTAACTGGGACCCTTGGGCCTGCATTACTGCGGGCGAAGTGTAATTCTCAGAAGCAATCAGCTCAATATGATCCTCTTGGCGGCGATTTTCATTCTGGATCGCTGCCCACAGTTCGGAATCGGTCTTGGCAAGGGTGTTTTGGCGGTCAAACATGGCGATAATCCTGATTTAGTTGGATTGGTTAGATAAAATCAACCTACATAATACAAAACACCTATGAACCCGACCGAAGACCTCTCTTTTTTATCCCTTATTCTCAATGCCAGTTTGATCGTCCAACTGGTCATGCTGATCCTCATCACCATGTCGATTGCATCCTGGACCGTGATTTTTAAGAAAGGATCTACCCTGCGGGGCGTACGGCGCGATACCGAACGCTTTGAGCGTGACTTTTGGTCTGGTGGCGACCTCAATACCCTTCTGGAGGCTGCGCAGCGCAATAATCGCAGCTCAGCCGTGATGGAGCGTATTTTTGCCGGCGGCATGCTGGAGTTCTCCAAAGCCCGAGAAATCGATGCAGCACGCCGTGCCATGAAAGCCACCTACCAACGCGAGATGGACATCTTAGAGGCCAACCTACCCTTCTTGGCCTCGGTAGGCTCGGTTTCCCCATACATCGGCTTATTTGGCACCGTTTGGGGCATCATGCACGCATTTAAGGGTCTGTCTAACGTTCAAAATGCCACTCTGGCTGCGGTTGCACCTGGCATTGCAGAGGCCTTAGTCGCTACCGCCATTGGTTTATTTGCAGCGATTCCGGCGGTAGTTGCTTACAACAGCAATGCCACTGAAATCGATCGCTTAGCGATTCGCTTTGAAACCTTCATGGAAGAGTTCACCAATATCCTGCAGCGCCAAGCTGCCCATCGTTAATCGATTGCTTTGAGGAATAGCTAAACGCATGGCCCAATCCAATCGATCTTCCTTTCGATCCAGTCGCCGCCGCGCGATGTCGGACATCAACGTCGTTCCGTACATCGATGTGATGCTCGTCTTACTCATCATCTTTATGGCAACTGCGGCAACCGTTAATCCAGGGGTGGTCAATCTGCCCACCGTTGGTGGCGCAAAGACCCAAGCCTTGCCTCCCATCTATTTATCGGTCGACGCCAACGAAAATATTACCGTCAAACGGGAGGGTGAGGCATCGCAAACCCTCAGCCGTTTAGAACTCGGCACATTTGCGCGCACCCAAGCAGAAAAATCCGCCGATCAACCGGTTGTACTAGCGGCCGATAAGTCTGTGAAATACGAAGTCGTCATGGATGTGATGGCCAAACTCAAAGAGAATGGCGTAAAGCGGGTTGGCCTTGCTGTTAAAAGCCAGTAATTTCATGGACGCATCTCCCAGCGCATGCTGAACCCATGAATACCGCACAACAATGGCCTTCGCCTTTTTTACGGGCAAAACCAATCAAAACCGAAGGCAGCGCACGCGCCTTCTCGTATTCGATATTGGCGCACTTGGCGCTCATTGCAATGTTCACGATTGGCATTAATTGGCGTACCAGTGCCCCAGGCGGAGTGGAGGTCGAGCTATGGGATTCCACTCCCGTAGTTGAGCGCACTGAAACCCCGCCGCCAGCCCCCATCAAAGAAGAGGCGGCCGATATTGCAATCAAGAAAAAACCGGTAGAAAAAGAACCTCCAAAAAAAGAGGTGGTGAAAGAAGTTCCTAAGCCAGTTGAAAAAGAGCCGCCTAAAAAAGAGGTGGTGAAAGAAGTTCCTAAGCCAGCTAAGGTAACGCCACCCCAAGAAAAACCAAAAGAGCCGGAGAAGCCCAAAAAAGTAGAGGAAGCAAAAGCTCCCACGCCAGCGCAAATTAAAGCCAATGCCGCCGCTGAAAAAGCTCGAGCCGATCAACTCGCCAGACTGCGTGCTGCGGCGGGTGCTGAGGGCGGCAGCGGTGGTCAAGTTGGAAGCAGTGTTGGCGGCGGAGGCAATGCACCGCCGGCATACGCCGATAAGGTGCGCCGCAAAATTAAGCCGCTGATTGTGTTTAACCCTGAATCCATTGCAGGCAATCCGGCGGTTGTTGTATTGGTCGATCTTGCACCCGATGGGGCGATCTTAAAGCGCGGCGTCATTACGTCCAGTGGTTTACCAAGCTGGGACCAAGCAGTTCTACAAGCGCTGGATCGTGCAGAAACATTTCCGAAAGACGACAATGGTGTTATTCCAATGCGTCAAATGAAACTCACCTTTAAACCCAAGGATTAATGCCATGTGGACATCCCTCTTGCAACGCCTGCGCCCCCTGTTCGCCTTGCTTGCCACCATAGGCGTAATTAGCCCAGCTGCCGCACAAATGAATATTGAAATCACGGGCGTTGGTCAATCGCTCTACCCGATTGCGGTGATGCGCTTTCAGGACGAAGGGAAATTGCCTGTTGGCGTGACCGAAATCATTCGTCAAAACTTAGCGCGCAGCGGCTATTTTAAAAACACTGAGAGTGGCAATACCAGCGAGAGTGATGAAGGTATACCGAATTACAAAGCATGGTCAGCCCGTGGTGCTGATGCTTTGGTTGTGGGCTCGGTCAAACAAACAGGCCCTACCCAGTTTGAAATCCGCTATAAGCTGTTTGATATTCGCAAGCAGCAGAGCTTAGATGGCCTCTTGATCACAGCCAGTAGCGACAATCTGCGTCAAGCAGCACATAAGATTTCCGACGACATCATCTTTAAGTTGTTGGGCGAACGCGGGATCTTCTCAACTCGTCTCTCTTATGTCATTAAAGACGGTAATCGCTACCGCCTCGTGATATCGGATGCCGACGGTCAAAACATTCGCAATGCCCTCAATAGTGCTGAACCGATTATTTCACCATCATGGTCTCCGGATGGCAAAAAGGTGGCGTATGTTTCCTTTGAGGATCGCAAACCGGTTGTGTATGTACATGAGCTGGCAACCGGTCGCCGTGTCTCGCTCTCCAATCAAAAAGGGAATAACAGTGCGCCAGCATGGTCACCTGATGGCCAGACGGTGGCACTAGCATTGTCCCGCGATGGCAATACGCAGATTTACTCTATGAGCGCCGATGGCAGCAATTTACGTCGCCTCACTCAAGGCAATACCATCGACACTGAGCCGCAGTATTCCCCCGATGGCCGCTCGATTTATTTCACCAGCGATCGCGGCGGTAATCCGCAAATCTACCGCATGAGCGCCGATGGTGAGCGAGTAGAAGGCGCGAAGCGGGTAACGTTTAAGCAGTCTTTTGCGACTTCTCCGCGGATATCGCCCGACGGCAAACTGATGGCCTACATTGCCAACGTAGGCGGTGGCTTTCGGGTACATACCCTCAATTTAGCAACCGGCGAGACCCGCGCTTTGACAGATACCGCCCATGATGAATCACCTTCCTTTGCTGCCAATGGCCGCTACATTTTGTACTCCACCCGCGTGGGTGGCAAGCGGGTGCTGGCTGCTGTATCGGTCGATGGCCAATCAAAACAAGTGCTGAGCATTCCGGGATCTGACGTCAGACAGCCCTCCTGGGGCCCCTTTATGGATTAGCGATCCCTTTCTAATTCAGGGGCGAGAGGGCATAATAGATGCATAGCGGCATTGTGATAAATGCCTAATACCCATACTGATAAGGACTACAACCATGATTTCCATTGCACGGCGTTCGGCTGGATTTGCTATTTTGGGCTTCATTGCTCTTTTAACCGCTTGTTCCTCTGGCGTGAAGTTGGATGATGTTAATAGTGCTGGTAGCAACGGCGGAGCGGGTGCATTTGGCTCGCAGCCGTGGAATGACCCCAAAAGTCCACTATTTGAGCGTAGCGTCTACTTTGGCTTTGATGAATTCACCGTAGATGGCAGATACCAAAAAATGCTGTCTGCCCATGCCAGCTTCCTAAAACAAAATACAGCCCAAAAAATCATTATTCAAGGCAATACCGATGATCGCGGCACAACCGAGTACAACTTAGCCCTGGGTCAACGCCGCTCCGATGCGGTACGCAAGTCGCTGGCTTTAATGGGCGTATCCGATGCGCAAATGGAAGCCGTGAGTTTTGGTAAAGAAAAACCCAAAGCGGAAGGCAGTACCGAGGCAGCGTACACGGAAAATCGCCGTGCTGACATCGTTTACGTTCCCAAATAATTTGGAATTCCCGCAATGACATGGAATGTTGCCCGCAAGAGGGCGCTAGCAACTAGCGCCCTTGCTATTTTTTTTGTTCTACCCACACCTGCGTCGGCGATTCTTTCGGATGACGAGGCACGCAAAGCCATTTTAGATTTGCGCAAGACATTAGCGAGCACTCAGTTAGAGTTGCAAGGTCAAATTGAGCGTCTTAAGTCAGAAAATGCCCAATTACGCGGTCAAATTGAGGGCCTGCAACGGCAGGGCGAAGAGCTCAGTGCAAGCCAAAAAACCAACTATCAAGATTTAGATACGCGCTTAAGTAAGTTTGAGCCTCGCACACTTGAAATCGAAGGGATTACTGGCACGATTCAGCCGGGAGAAAAAGGGGCTTACGATGAGGCTTTGGGGGCCTTTCAGGCAGGTCAACTCAAAAAAGCGGATGCTGGCTTTACTGCTTTTGTGCGCAAATACAATTCGAGTCCTTACTTGCCACTAGCACTCTACTGGTTAGGCAATACCAAATATGCCTTAAAAGAGTATCCCGGCGCCATCAGCCAATTACAGACCCTCATCAAGGCCTATCCGAAACATCCCCGCATTCCAGCGGCGATGTTGACGCTTGGCAATTGCCAACTGGAGAGCGGTAACAAAACGGCTGCGCGCAAAACCTATGGTGACCTGATTGCAAATTATCCCGACACTGAGGTGGCGGTAGAAGCACGTCAGATGCTGCCACGTACGAAGTAAATCGCTTATTAAGCGCAGTATGACCGGCATAAATTCGCTCTCGGCATTTTCCAAATTTGCGCCTCGCGCTTCTGGAGCCCCTGCAGTCATTTTGTTTTCCGGTGGACTGGATTCATCAACGATTTTGGCCCTGGCGAAGCACTTGGGTTACGCGCCCTATGCGCTCTCTATTCGTTATGGTCAGCGCCACTCCTCAGAGCTCATTGCGGCAGAACGCATTGCCAAATCAATCGGAGTGGTACGGCATGAAGTGATCGATCTGGCGCTGACGCGTTTTGGTGGCTCTGCGTTAACCGACTCCACTCTGG
>JBIPON010000015.1:0-17854 GCA_044379065.1 Polynucleobacter sp.
ACATGGCGGTCAAGGCCATTCTGATTGCAAGTTTAAATAATTTCCCTCCTGCGGCAGCTGTGGAGTTTGGTCGTAAAGTACTCTTTAGCTACCAGCGCCCTTCATTTGCTGAGCTTGATGAGGGTACCAAAGCAGTTAAAGGAAAGTAAGCGGCATGGCTAAGAGCGACGCGCCGATTATTGTCATTAAGCGCGTTAAGAAGGGCGGTCACGGGCATCACGGTGGCGCTTGGAAGATCGCTTATGCCGACTTCGTAACGGCCATGATGGCCTTCTTCCTGCTGATGTGGGTTTTGGGCTCCACAACGGCAGGCGATTTAGCTGGTATCTCCTCTTACTTCCAAAATCCACTGCGCGTTTCATTATCGGGCGGTCAAGGCTCAGGCGATGCAACCCGAATTATTAAGGGCGGCGGCGACAACATCACTAAAACGGTTGGCGAGGAGTCGCGGGCAGATGCCGATACGGTACAGCGGCGGATCAGCGACTCGTCTGTAACCGATGTTGAAAATGCCCGCAAAGATAAAACCAAAAACGAACTAGTAAAAGAAGATATCCAGAAGAAGATTGACGCCGACCCGGAATTGAAAAATTCCAAAGGCCAAGTGTTTATGGACATTAATGCTGAAGGTTTACGTATTCAGGTGGTGGACGAAAAAGGCAAGCCCTTATTTAGTAGTGGCGGTTCGGTTCCCAGTGTTTCTGCACGCAGGCTCTTAAGAATTATTGGTAAATCCCTGCAAGAGACCCCCAGCCCCATTCGAATTGAAGGTCATACCGACGGTACAAAATACGGTAATGGCGAGGCTGGCTATACAAACTGGGAGCTATCAACCGAGCGGGCAAACGTTGCGCGCCGAGAGTTGATTACAGGCGGCTTAGATCCATCCCGCGTGGTTCAGGTGATCGGTTTTGCAAACACGGTGCCACTCAATCCTGAGGATCTAAATGACCCCCTGAATCGCCGCATCTCCATCACGGTGCTGAATAAAAAACCGAAGCAAGAAGAAAAGCCACTCGTGAGGCCAGTAGAAAAATTACCTGAGGGTGTGCCAAAAGGAGCCCAAGAGATACCGGTGAATTTACGCGCCCCGGCTCAATTTTTATCAAAAGATAATGCGCCAAAATCGCCAGCCATGGAGATACCGCCTAAGGTAAGCCCGTCTCCGGACAAGTCAGCGAGGTAGCGCCTTGTTTAAAGCGTATGGCTTAGCCCTTCTTATCGGAGCGTCCATTTGCAGTTCAGTGAACGCATCAGAGAGCAAGTCGCAGACTTCAAGTTCGCCCGTACAAGCCCAACAGTCAGCCTCAGCGAATGCGGGCTCAGAGCCCTTCGTGGGCCCTGCTAGCGAAGCAAAAAAACTGTATCGACGGTATAAACGGGCTTATGACAAAACAGTGGTGGCAATTGCCTGCGTACGCAATCCAAAATGCATCGAGCCCGAAGATGAAGTGTTACGTTATAGCAAAGAAGCCTTACGAATTTTGCAAAAGCTAGATGCGTTAGCGGCAGAGGGGGATGTTCAAGCAAGCTACTATCGGGGTTTAATCGCCTTTGAGCGCGGGCGTTACTATGATACCCAGGCCTCTGTTATCACGCATCCTGATTTCATTTTGAGTGCAACCGTATATCGGCGCTATTCCAGGGAACAGTTTTTACTGGCAGAAAAATACTTTAGTGTGCCCGCTAAATTGAACAATCCTTTTGCCTGCCGTTATATGGGCGATATATACAGTTCAACCATTTTGGGGCAACCACGTAAGGATAAAGCCACAAACTATTACTACACGGCAGCAATTGGATTTATTGAGCAAGGCAATAAAATCGAGGGGGCGAAGATGTATACCGCCATGAAAGAAAATGCCAATCCTGCAGACTCTCGAATTGTTAAAGTCTATGCTAAATTGCACAATGAAGAGCCTATTGTGAACTGGAGGAAATTGCCTAATGAAGTCGTGCAAAAAATTCCACCCAAAAAATCATCAGAAACATTAAATTAGAATTTATCGGAGATCTGCGGTCATGAATGAAAAATTGGAACTACTGAAGCGATTTCTAAAAAAACTCTTGTTCTGGTTGATTCTTCCATTGCTTCTGCTCATCTCCGCTTTTGTTTTAGGAGAGCAATTTGAGGTTGGTCGCTTATCTGCCGTTGCCAGTTGCGAAGGTAGTGTGAATAATCCCGCTTGCATCCGTAGCAAAGGGTATTTAGCAAATGCTCCCTATTACCCAGATTTAACGCGCCGTTATTTAGGATCTTATGCGCGAATGATTGGCGGGGATCTTGGCGCAAGTTATCGGGTCGAGCCTGCACTGCCTACGCTGAATCTAAAAAAGGCGAATGAAGGCGCCGAAGAAGATCTCGATGATGCAGAAGAGCAAAAAGCAAGCCCAACGAAAGATAAGCTACCTCCTGCTAAGAAGTAGACCCTAAGTAGACCGTGTTCGCAGCGATGGGAAATAGCAGATGGCGCTCTCTGTTTCGTTTGCCATTGGTATTTCTGGCATGCCTTACCTTGCTGGCCTGTTCTGATTATCAGCGCGCCCGTTCCGCCTACGAGGCTGGTCAATACACGAAGGCATTGCAGATTTTTGAGCAGCTCTCGGAGGCAGGAAATAGCCAAGCGCAATACGACTTATCGCAGATGTATTTCCAGGGCATTGGAACCCCCAAGAGTATTGAGCAGGGTTGGATGTGGATGAACCGCGCTGCCGATAAAGGCAACATCCAAGCGATGCTGGAGTTGGGTGTTCGTTATCAAGTGAGCAGCAGCCTAGAAAACGGTGAAGAGATGGCTTTTGTTTGGTTTCAAAAAGCTGCCATGGCCGGCAGCCCGGTTGGGCAATATAATCTGGCGCGCCTCTATGAATCTGGAAAACAGACGCCGGTCGATTTAGTAAAAGCATATGTTTGGATGACTATGTCCAATAAAAACGGGAATCCAACTGCAGCGCCTGAAGCGAAGGCACTCAAGGCAAGACTCAGCCCGGACGAGCTAGCCAGTGCCAACCAGATGATTCAAGAGTTAAAAAAGACCCTGCCTTAAGCTTCTGGATGTCTGGTAGCTAAATCGTTTATCCTCGAGTTTGAACTACTACCGATACGGGGTGCGCGTTGGCGGAATCGGATGACAATTCGCAGGAAAAAGAGCTAGAACCGAGTGAGCAACGAATATTACGTGCTCGTGAGCAGGGCCAGCTTCCTCAATCAAGGGACATCGCAACCTTTGCCCTGCTAACGGTTTTTATTATCTTTTTAATCGCCGCGGGACCCCTACTGCTCCAGCAGTTAGTCTTAATCACCAAAGCTAGTTTTATATTTGCTGAGCCAGCAAAGCTAATTGATCACATTCAAGAGTGGTTCGGCGGTCCTTTGGTTGTAGTAGTGATTTTGCTGGCTTTAATTTTTTTCCCGGTGTGGTTAGTAGGCTTATTAGCGCCTCTTTTCTTGGTTAATTTTCGCGCCTATTACGCGCCGATGTTTAAGTTAGAGCGACTTGATTTCATTGCCGGATTTGGGCGAATGGTATCTCTGAATGCGCTAGCAGAGTTAGTTAAAAACATTGTCAAGACAGCACTCATACTTGGTATCGGTATCGCTTATTTGGCAGGGCTGTTTGCTTATATTCGTACGATCGTGAGTCAGGATTTTGATTCAGCGTTAATGCATACCATCTATTTGATCTTGGGCGGTTTTTTGCTGTTGATGGCACCGCTACTGCTTATCGCCATTGGAGACGGACTATTTCAATGGTTTAATTTCCGCAAAGAAATTCGGATGAGTCCTGAAGAAATGAAGCAGGAAATGAAGGAGTCAGAGGGCTCTCCTGAAGTAAAGCAACGTTTGCGTCAGCGACAGCGGCAAATAGCATCATCGCGCATGATGTCGGCGATCGAGCGGGCAGATGTGGTTTTGGCTAACCCAGAACATTATTCGGTTGCGCTACGCTATGACATCCAAACCATGTCTGCTCCGATTGTGATTGCAAAAGGGGCAGATCAAATTGCCTTACGAATTCAGGAGGTGGCGCGCGAGCACGATGTGCCGATCGCACAGATTCCGCCGCTAGCACGCTACCTTTACAGTCAACTGGAAATAGGTGAAGCGATACCCATGTCTTTATTTGAGGCTATTGCCAAGATATTGGCATGGGCTTACGATGCTAAAGAGGCTGGAGGGGTTGCAGGTGAGATGCCCGAGATCAGTTTCGTACCAGAGCAACTCAAGCCAGGAAAAGCCTTGCTTTAATTCATTACGCTTTTGGCAAATGTACTTCCCACATCTTCAGGGAAGTAATAGATCAGCATCAGTTCATTGCGGTTATTAAGACTGCGGCCAATTTGAAAGGCAACTTGACCGCCTGCAAAAATATAGGTCTTCGATTTACGAATGCCTGCAGCAAATGCGCTTTCTTGCCCCTCAGAAGGAGTGTAGTCAAGACCGTATTTGATGGTGAAGCGCTCGATAATGGTATCGGCTATATCTTTGTTGTAGTAGCCCAATTCTTTCTTCATTAGCACTAGACGGCCAGCTTCGTTGTAGATTAGCCAGATTGCTTCTTCTTTGCCATCGGCTTTTATTTTGCAACTAAAGGAGAGTTCATACGCAGTACAGCCAAACTTATCCTTAGCGTCTTCCCGCGTAGTATTGAATGGAATCGTTGCGTAATCTTCCATTGGTAGCTTTACAACTTTGGTATCGGGCAACCAAACTTCCGTTTTGGCTTGCTCCTCACCTTTCCCGCAGGCGCACAGTACTGTTACGAGGGCACACATCGTAAGTATTTTGACGGAAGGGAAGTGCGCGACCATGAACTCTCTCGATAAAGCGAAGATTAAATAGATACTATGGAATTACTATACTCGATCTTGAATCATTCGCGAGCCGTTTTAAAGTGCTACCTGATTTACCAATACGCGCTTGGTGGTGCATAGACTAAGATTTTGGCGGGGTTCAGGTAGTTTTTATTTTGGTGAATTTCATAATGCAGATGGGGGCCGGTGGAGCGGCCGGTGGAGCCCGATTCCGCAATGACTTGGCCGCGGACAATCGCTTGACCTGGCTTCACTAAGAGCTTGCTGTTGTGTGCGTATTTAGAAACAAAGCCTTCGCCATGGGCAATCTCAACAAACTTACCATATGCAGGATCAACCCCAGCTTTCACCACCTCACCATCCCCTGCGGCAATGATAGGCGTCCCAGTCGGGGTTATAAAATCGATCCCAGAATGCTGCGCCAATTGCTTTGTAAAGGGATCAATGCGTACTCCAAAATTACTGGTCATACCCAATCGGGCGTCGATTGGGGGGCCAATTGGCAGTGTTCGAAGCCATTGATATTGCTTGAGCCATTCGGGCTCCAGCTTGGTAAATATCTCAATCATCTCGGATGCTTTGCTAACCGATTCTTCGAGGTTTTCAGCAAGGGTTTTGGTGTGTTCGTATTTAAAGCTAAGCGGCTTCAGTGGGCCACCTAAATTAGAGGACTCCGTGAATTTATTTTTGACGGTGTAGGGCGTTGAGATGGCAAGGTAGCGGTCTTTGATCGACCTTAATTCGTTAAAGTGTAGCGATGCTTTAGCCAGTTGATCTTGGGTATTTTTGAGTTGCTTGGCGTACCGCTGATCCAGTGCCATACGCTCTTTAACCGTTACCACTCCACTCACTTCCCTGGCAAAGTCGGGGTTCACTTCTAAAGCAATGTGGATGCCAGTAGAAAAGATCAAAACTCCGAGCAACAAAAAAGAGCCGCAAACCAAGATCCCCAATCGAACAAGCCGTTCTTTGGTGATGTTGATTTGCTTAATGGCGCCAGTAGAGCCAGATACCCAAAATAGTTGCATGTACCAAGTCTAAGTAATTGATTTTATTTGAACTAAATTAATAATTTCCTGAATTTTAAGGCATATAATCCAATTTTCAAACCCGATTCTAACCCTAAATATTAGCCTGTGATTACCTTTAAGCGCCCATTCAAAAACCCCCTTGGAATCCAGTTTTTGGTGTGCTCGACGCTGTTCATGGTGGCATGCCCTGGAAGTGCTGCTATTTTGGGTCAAATGCCCGTTCATGGGGATGTTTTGTACATCACCACCGAGCCGTGTACTGCTGAAAATGGCCGAGTAGAGCCAAACTGGTTTTTTTCGTATTCGGTCAATTCCTTGGGATCCGTTACCCGCAGTTGTTATGTGCTCCACAATGACCAGGTCTGGATTAAAGGCCCGTATGGCGCCGAATCCACCTTTCCAATGAGCTTCTTTAAAAAGCCGGCAGCAGGAAGTGCTGGCCAGCCCGAGCAGGGCTCAGCCGTTCGGCAGTAGGCCTTTAGGCCGCCTACTTTCGGGGGGTTGGTGGTTTACAAAAAAACTCGTAGAGCACATAGCTCATGGTGTCAGGGATAACCCTTTCCCATGCCGACCCGGAGGTGTCCTGTTGCTCAACGCTAACGCCAGAACCCCCTGGCCCAGAGTAATAACCAATATAAAACTGCTTGTAGCTTTCATAGCCCGCCCTGCAAAAATAGGAAATATCCTGAATAACCGACTGGGTGGGTGCCCCGTTAGGGGCCGATAGGGCCTCTGCGTAACTGATCATTTGCCAAGTGCTCACTTCGCTGTTGGTGTTATCCCTTACCGTCTTGGTGTCTTCGTAGTAATACGCATTGCCCAGGTTATCTTTTGAAATGAAAACCCACCCTGCAAGCGCTGAATTTAATGGACTGATCAAAAAAACCGTTAGACCTATTGTGAAGGATTTTTTGAGGGTGGCTAACATGGTTGCACTCGCATTAAGAAATGTAGAAATTATTATCAAAAAATGCATTTTAAAGCCCAAATCTGCAGATCAACTGGTAGAATTGTGCGGATATAAATGATTGACATTTTGCGCTAAGGAGTGCTAAGTATGGCTGAAGTAAATCAACTGGGTTGTTTATTTGTTGGTGAAGGGGTAGTCCTTAAGGGCAACTTTCAAGTTCCTGATATCGCCTCTATTTCTGGGATTATTGAGGGTGAATTAACGGCCAAGCAAATTCTCATCGAGGCAACCGGAGTTGTGCATGGCAAACTTTCTGGCGAATCCATTGATATACGCGGTGAGGCAAATGAGTCTGTATCCTCAACCCGCAGTTTGATTATTCGTTCTACTGGAAAAGTCACTGGCTCCATTCATTACTCTGAAATCGAGATTGAAAAAGGCGGCCACTTGCACGGTGACTTGCACAATATAAATCCACATTCTTAATCTAGTTGAGTTAAAAAACGATGTCTATCTTTTCAAAAAATTCTCCCCCAGATAATGGCGATGACAAAATCGCAAATGAACAGGCAGATGACAATTCTGAAGCTTTATCTGCGTCTACCGAAGAGCAAGCAGCAGCTTATGAGCCAGCAGTTCGCAATGAGATGGCAAGTCGCCCTGGCATAGCTAAGCCATCCATCATTAGTGAAGGCTTTACGTTTGAAGGCACGATTACCTCCGATGGCGTTCTTAATATCGCCGGCACGGTGCGTGGAAAAGTAACTGCAAAGTCGGTGTTGATCGATGCCAGCGGTCAAGTGGATGGTGAGCTCAATTCGGAACAGTTAGTCATTAAAGGTCAGCTCAAGGGCGAAGTTAATTGTGATGACCTCAATATCGGCCCTCTTGCCCGTGTTGATGGAAGCATCAGTTACAAATATATCCATATACAGCGCGGTGGCAAGGTATCTGGAAAGTTTATTAAGAGCTAGTGATGCTAGTCTGACATGGCGCTCAAGCAAAGTCATGCAATCCGCTTGCTGGATCCTTCAAGAGAAACATTTGGATCCATCATCGGACCCGATTTAGAAATTTTTGGAAGAATTGTTGCCACGAAAAGCTTGCGTATTGACGGCACGATCATTGGCGATGTTGAAACAAAGTATGGCGCCGATGTCTGCATTGCGCTGGGTAAGACGGGTTTAGTGCAGGGAAATATTTCGGGTGTGCGCGTATTGGTCGCGGGGCGCGTTGAGGGTAATGTGCATGCATCCGAGCGTGTTGAATTGCATAGCGGCGCCGATGTCCATGGGGATATTGTGTATGCCCAGATTGGTATAGAGCACGGCGCCCGCCTTAGCGGCAAACTTTCCAAGATAAGCGAAAAAGATTCCCCCACCGGTACCGATTCAGAATGACCTTAACCACTACATAGCGCCCAACAATGAATATGCAATTAAATGAGCCTATTAAGATACTGATCACCAATCAAAAGGGTGGAGTTGGTAAGAGCACGATTGCGGCGAACTTATCTGCCTATTTTGCCCTTCAGGAGGGTATACAAGTTTCTCTAATTGATTTTGATAAGCAGGGGTCTTCGTCCCGCTGGACTAAAAAGGCGCCAGATATTGGTGTTCAAGTGCACTGCGCAGAAATCAATTACGAAAACCCGGGCATTGCCTTATTGAGTGCTCGGGCTGCAGTGCGCAAATACTCCTCGGGAGCGCAAATCAGCATTTCAGATCTGACGTGGCATCCCACATTATCCGATGACTTTATGCTCGACTTTGATATCGTTTTGGTACCGAGTTCAGCTTCTAAGTTCGAGATGGCCAGCACAGAAATTTTTATTCTGGAGTATGCGCAACGGCGGATGGCTCGGCTAGCAGTAAATAAGCAATTTATTTTGGTTGTTCCCAGCAGGGTAGAGTCCAATTATGCTTTGCATGGCGCCTTTACTAATTTGGATTTTTTAATGAATTGCCACATTACGCCACCGATTCATCGAGCGGCCGATCTGGATAGTTATGTGTATGAAGATTTCCTTTGCGTTGGCTCCAATCAAGCGCTGGCTGAAAACTTTTGTAATTTCGGAAAATTTCTAACTAAAAAAGTTGAAGAGAGAGTAACTATTCGAAAGTCACTCTCCTTAACCGGAACCTCACAGAATCGCGAGATTGTAAAAAAGGTAAGCGTATTGGATGACTACCGAGAGCGTGCCAAAGAGCTTGGGATCTATGGCGGATACGCTGCAAAGCCATCAACAGAAAGACGCCAGCCATCCTCTTTTGACTCGGATCCTAGTGCCCCACGAGAGCGCCGTTTTATACCAGCATTCTTGCGCCGCTCGAAGTAATGCATGCCAATGAACTCCAATTGATAAGTTAGCGCTGCCATGACCGACCCTACACGAAACGATATTTTTCAAGATGCAAATGGAGATCAGGTTGCTGTAAAGCAGCTTTACCCACCCAATGCTCTTGGTGTCAGTTTGGTTGAGTACAAGAATTTAAGCGACTCCAACCTTCGTTTTATGCCCAAAGAGCAATTTTTAGAATGTTTTCATTGGGTTGATAACTTCGGAACAACGGATACCTTTGTGAAGGTAGTGATGAAAAAAGCAGAGCAGTTGCAACAAGAAGGAGAGCCTGAGGGCGATGACGCCCCCTCGGCTGAGCCGGAGGCTGATGAGGCGATTAAACCGTCTCAGGACGATGGGCTCAGGAGCGCTGCACCCACCCGCTCCTCTTAAGGAATATGGGTAAAATTTACCCTCTTCTTCTGGAATGAGCCGAAGAAGTAAAAAAAGCATACCGCAGTGACCAAAGGAATTTAGATGCACGATGTTTCTCAAAAACCCCAATCGCTGGAGCGTATTGCAAAAGTCGCCGCACTTCTCTGCGGAGTGGTCTTAGTTGTTGTATCGATTTATCCTGAGGACTCGCCGTTTAAAAATATCGATCCCAGTGATTTTGTACAAGACCAATGGTCTCTTTTGTTGCAATTAAAGTGGTTAATCGGTGCTTTGTTAATTGCATTTGGCCTGCTGTATCCTTCCCGAAAGTTGCCTTCAATTCCACAATATTCTGGCGCGCACGATTTGAGTCAGGATGGATATAAGCTATATTTGCTTAATAAGTATCGAATTGAAAAAAATTCAGTACTCGATCAAATTTCTTGCCATGGGCGCTTGTTTCCCAATGCAGCAGAAGCACTTATGTTTGCCCATGGGCTTGAATGTCCAAGTAAGCGCGTCGAGCCAGTGATCCCCTTAGACCTTAGTGCGGTACCGACGACGGTCAATGAAAATCCTGATCCCAGCCCGATCAATCTGCCTCAGACTATGGTCAGCGAGGCTGCCTCAATCAAGGCAGCTGATATGGGATTGGCAGCGCAGCCAGTTGAAAAAATTAATCACCTGCCAAAGTTTTTTATTCTACTTCTGTTCGCGCTAGTGATTGGTGGAATTTATTATGCAAAAACGCAAAGTAACAAAGAAGAGGCGGTTCCCGTTACCAGCCCCATTACTCCGCTTAATACCGACCAAGTAGTGCCCAATAGTGCGCCAACAGCAGCTCCAATTCCTCCGGCTGAGGCACTCGTTGAGGCTGCCGTAAAGCCCGCTGGCGTGCCGATTAATGAGCGCTGGATTGGTACATGGGCGGCTCAGGACAATAAACTTAAATTGGTCATTACTGCCTCAAACTTTAAGTATGGAAATGATGACTTTTCTTGGGCGGGCATAAGGCCGAAGGGTGTGATTCAATGCTGCCCTGCATTTTATGAGGGCTCGACTTCTAAAGCGGATTTATTGCAACGCATTCAGCAACAAACTCCGAATATGGGGGCCCAGGCCGATCAACAAAAGACATTAGAGACTATGAAGGCATTAAGCGAAGGTAACTTTAAGAAAATTGTTTTGGCAGATCCGATCCTGCGCAAATATTTTTTCATATACGATCAAAACTTTATCTATCGTATAAATCGAGACCTTGGCGATAACGCTAATGTAGTAGTTGAACAATTTAAAAAATCAGAATGAGTTCAGCAGCAGATTCTAGCGCCGGGCAGCCAGTTAAGCTACAGCCTTATGAGCAGTTGCGCTTGTTGCGTGAGCAAACGCACGTTAAGACGATTACCAAAGAAATTGTAGGTCGCCAGTGTATTTTCTTTTACAGCAAACACTGGATTTTTGATTTCTCTTTGGATAGTACCGATAAGCCATGGGATATCACTAAACAGGTTTATTTTCGCAATGCCAGAAAGCACAAGGCTTTGGCATTTGCTTTGCCGTATATCGTTATTGAGCTTGCATTTCTTGACTCGCCTCGGTTTTTAAGGGCGATTGTTACGTATGGAGAGGACATCACAAAGATGATTGGCTCCATGGATCATTTCATTAAGCGGGAAGAGGGTATTCGTGCTTGGGTTGAGCAGCCTGACTTTAATTGGCAGCCATCGAGTATTGTTGATTTATCAAATCAAATCCTAGAAGAAAATAGTCGTTTTGGAGGCATTCAGTTTTATCAATACCATGAGCCTTTTCATGCTAAATTAAATGGAACTTGGGAAATCATTACAGTTTAGATAATGCAGAACGACAACTTTTATCATGCAGAGGAATTTTTAAAGCTAGGCCTTTATCCTCAGGCATTTGAAGCATTCATGTCGCTGGAAATAGGGGCGCTAGACCCCACCTTTTTAAAACCCTGCATGATGGCCCTTGCCAATCAGCTTGACCAAAGCCAGTTGGCGACCTTATGCGATGAACTGGAACGCGAGCTTGGAAGAAAGAATGCCCAGGCCATTTATAATTTTGGCGTGGTTAAGAGCCATCTAGGTGATATTCCAAAGGCCACCTCCCTCTTGCAAGCGGCAATGGATTTGGGTGTTCCAGAGGCCAGAGGCGCATTAAGTCGCCTGCTATTGCGCTAAGCATCCCCCTAATATTTTCTTAATAAGCCCCTAGAAATAGTGAGTACGCGGTGATGTTGGGCCTGCCATCAGACAATCTTTGTATTTAATTTAATGCTTTCGATTGCGTATTTGAAGTCAGTTTTAGCTTTATCTTCTATCGCATTGAACCCATTGGCTAATTTCATCTCATTCGCATTGTAGGGTACTTACGCTCCTCCAGATAATTGTATTATTCCTATATGAATTAAGGACTTACAATTCAATTTCATGAGGTAAGAAATCAGTGAAATCGGCTTTTCAATCACGCCAATTCGGCTTACGATGATTTATCTACCTTAATTACGGGGCGACAATGAATCCATTGAAAACAAGAGGAGAAGCCGCCTCACGTTCTGAGAGCTTCGTGGAATTGTGCATCGATGATTTAGTAAGGGAGTCCGTCACTTGGTCCGTGCAAACAAAAACAGGCTCAGGGTTTTCTGAGCCCCTGCCAAACGTCATACATCGCCCGCCAGCTTCACCTGAACTGCATTAGCCAGCAACCAAACTACGCCGACTAGTTGTACCCGCAGGGATAAAGTTGAATTAACTTTTTCAACATAATTCCATCAATATCCATTGCTTCACGATTTAGCTTATTGGCTGGAATGTCTTTTATGCCGAGGGCAATGATTTCTTTATAGTCGACAACCGTTAACTTCAGGAACGGTGGCAAGCAAAAGAGAGGCGGCGTTTTATTCTGGATAAGCGCGTTATTTGCAGTACTCAATCCGCCGGCAAAGCCAAGGATATAGGTATCCGTACTTTGGGATTTGTTTTTTTCTTCGAATTCAGCGATCGACAGGCTGGCAAAGGCATTTTGCGACAGCAGGAGTAAGCAGGTAAAAAAGTGGATGGATTTCATGATGAGATTAATTGATCCGTATAAGCTAATGTAACAGAATCTTCTATTAATGCGACCTATTTCTTTGGCATACTAGAGTACAGAAAAGATAATTTACAGTAGGGTATGTATGGTAGATATTGAATGGGATTATTGGTCTTCAAAGCCTTATGTATACACATGGCAGGCAGCTGCTTTGGCACAGGGATTAAATCCAAAGAAAATTAAGTTTCCAGTGCGCGATGCTGCAGGTGAGCTGCATTTTGATCGAACTAATTTTGGAAGCACATATCCTGAATTTAAGGCGAAGCTAGACCTCGTTATTGAGCATGCATGGATTCAAAATTTTTCAGCGCAAAATATGCGCGTTGACTTTAAGCGATTTTTGTATTGGGCGCATCACGTCCAAAAATGGTCGATGCCTGCTGAATTACTTAATGTTGCTCGAGGCCTAAGTTTAGATGCGCTTACGGATCGAGTGGATGAGGTTGATAGCGCATTAAGGGATGAGCAAAACTCCCTTCAATTAATTTGGGCACTAAGGCAATTACTAAATGAGCATCAGTATGGAAAAACGGATCGAGAACTGATTTACTACCTTTCAAAAACCCACTCTGATAAACCTGGTTTTAAGCGCCTCGCATTGGAAATGAAGTTTGCTGAAGCTAAGGTTGCGGCCGAAAGTTAAATTTTGCCAATTAGAGGCGAGTGACTTCGGCGTACCTCGCCCGAAGCAGGGCGCTGAATGATGGCTAACGCGTTAACATCGCTTAGCTAGGACTTTGTCGATGGTTTTGCCATCCATGTCCACAATCTCAAGTTTCCAGCCCGCCCATTCGACTACATCGCCGGTATTCGGGATCTTGCCACTTAGGAGCATCATCAAGCCGCTCAGGGTGTGATAACGCCCCAAATCTTCTTCAGGAACCGAGTCGAGTTCGAGCGAGTCTTTGAATTCGGGAATCGGAATGTGTCCATCAAACAACCATGAGCCATCCTCACGCTTAATCGCCCATGATTCTTCCGGATTATTGGTCGAGAACTCACCGGTAATCGATTCGATTAAGTCTTGCAGGGTAATCAAGCCCATGACCTCGCCGTACTCGTCAATCACAAATGCCATTTGATTGTGCGAGGATTTAAAGTTCTCGAGTAGTTCTAATCCGGTCAGTGTTTCGGGCACAAATAAAGGTACTTGCAAGCCATTCTCAAGGGTTTTTTCCCCGCCTTTGGCAACCGATGCCAGCATCTTGCGCGCATTGAGTATGCCCAAGATGTTATCTAGGCCGCCCCTAACGACCGGAAAGCGAGCATGTTCCGATGAGTCAATTAAATCAATTGATTCTGCAAAGGTATTTTCTACATCGAGATACACAATATCGGCACGTGGCACCATCAAGGATACGATTTGGCGATCATCAAGGCGAAAGACGTTACGCAACATGGTGTGTTCATTGACTTCAATCAGGCCAGCAGTCGTACCCTCTTCTAGCACGGCGTGAATTTCTTCTTCAGTCACTTCATGGTTGCTGCGATCTTGAATCCCAAAGATCCGCAAGATGAAGTTGGTTGAGCCCGTCAGCAGGAGCACAAATGGCTTTGAGATAAAGGCAAGGGCGGAGATCGGTTTGGCAATATAACGCGCTATGCGCTCAGGATTATTTTGGGCAATGCGCTTAGGAACCAGCTCTCCGATCACAATCGAGAGGTAGGTAATGATGGCAACCACGACACCCAGAGACAGCCATTCAGCATACTGAGGCTCCATGCCTTCTGCGATGAGCAAGATGGACATTGGTACAGCGATAGCAGACTCCCCTACAACGCCACTGAGGACGCCAATCGATGTAATGCCAATCTGAATCGTTGATAAAAATTTAGTTGGGTTTTCGCCGAGCTCAACCGCAACCCTGGCCTCGTCATCACCGCGATCAATTAATTTCTGGAGTTTTGCTTTTCTGCTCGTAACGAGAGCAATTTCGGACATGGCAAACAAGCCATTGAGGACAATCAGTCCAATTAGTATTACGACTTCCATATAGTGGTGCAAAAGCACCTAGGCTGTTGAGAAGCATTCATAATATCAAAAAAGCGTGACATTAACGGTATTCATTTGCATGGGTCTAAACCCTGAATTTCAAGGAATAAAGCCACATAAGTCCCGTTCGGTTCAGGCGATAGACTCGGAAATAGAGTAGTTGATCCTCGCGGGAAGGGATGATTTACATCTCTGACAATGACCTTTAGGCTGAAGAAGTTCCGATTGGGTGGGATAATATACTTTTAGCCTTAAATTCAACCTAGTGACTTCCTATTAAAAAGCCGCGGTTTTGAACTAACCCAATATCAGATTGATAATCATTAAAAATGGCGATGCCTGACCCCCTGATTGAAGTTGATCGTACGATTTCAGAGATACGTCGCGGTGCAGTGGTTCGCGTTTACGATGACCGTAGCAGCCTATTAATGTTGGCAGTGGACGCGTTATCGGTGGATTGTTTACACTTACTAACGCAGTCTGGGAGTGCGGCAGCGCCAAAGTTAGTGATGACTGGAACGCGGCTTAATGTACTGGGTATTGATAAATCAGATCGCCCAGTCAGCGTGCTTTCACACCCTCAAGGCATGCCACTCGACTTGATAGAGTATTTGGCGAATCCACTTTCATTGTCAATAACGCCGTCAAGTATGGCAAGTTTAGAGGTGAGGGATGCGGATGTTTTAGAGCAGTCTTGCGTCACTTTGGCAAAGCTAGCGCGCCTTTTGCCTGCTGCGCTCATTGTTGAGAGCCCTGGGACTGCCGATATTCCTGCGGTTCAAGCAAGCTCAATCCAATCATATATGACGATCGCAGCACACTCATTAACGCAAGTAAGCGAGGCGCGTGTACCTTTAGAAAATGCAGAAAATGCTCGGGTACTTGCTTTTCGTCCGCGCGATGGGGGTATTGAGCACTTAGCCATTGTCGTTGGCGACCTAAATCCAGCAGAGCCGGTACTGGTTAGACTTCATTCCGAGTGTTTTACTGGCGATTTAGTGGGCTCTTTGCGTTGCGATTGTGGCAATCAATTGCGTGGTGCGATTGGTGAAATGGCTGCGGCAGGAAGTGGTATTTTGTTATACCTTGCGCAAGAAGGGCGCGGCATTGGACTAGTCAATAAATTGCGTGCCTATCAATTACAAGACGCTGGCTTTGATACGGTTGATGCCAATTTACAGCTCGGCTTCGATTCTGACGAACGAAATTATTTGCCAGCGGCGCAGATATTACGCTTGCTGGGCGTTAGTCGAGTGAAGTTGATGACCAACAATCCTGCAAAGGTCACTGCTTTAGGTAATTGTGGTATTGAGGTGGTGGAGCGAGTGCCCCATATTTACCCTTCGAACCAGCACAACGATGCCTATTTAAAGGTGAAAGCTAAAAAAAGCGGCCATTTGTTTTAGCGCTGCCTGGTTTAGTATTAGTGTAGGCTTCAATTATGTGCAGCGCGGCTATTGGGCTAGAAAGGTAACTGCATTGTATTGTTCCCCCCTTTTTTTGATATAGGATAAAGCCATAATCCAGACTCTATTTGAGGGAAATGAATGTACTTCGAACTAGTGCATTTCATGCTTAAATATAGTGGCTTAAATTAACCACATCAAATTAATATGCTGAGTGAAGAAACTAAGAAAAAAATTGAGGCTGAAGAGCGGTTTCGACATGACTTAAAAGTCAAGCTAGAGGCAGAGCTTGCAAGTGCTAAGTCAGCATTTGCCAGCCTCCAGAAAGACGCCGTGCAGGTCGAAAAAAGAACAGCTTCTAAAGTAATGGAATTTTTGAATTCTTCAGTAGGCACATGGTTTTTATCATCGGTTGTAATTACTGGTGGGGCTGCCATGCTCCAGCAAATTCAACATAATCATGAGATTGAACAAAAAAACAAAACACAGTTAATTTCTTACCAGTTTGAAATCGGTACGCGCATTCAAAATATGAAGTTCTTTTTGAATCAAGCTAAAACAGTTGGCGATGCCAAAGTTGCCTTAGCTAGCGTCTTTCAAAGTAAGTTTCCTTTGAATCCTGAGTTGGAAAAACAGAGCCTTTCTGCGCTTTACTTCAATTTGCATCAACTGATTGAGGGAAGCGAAAAAGAGAAGACCAGGCTTGCCATGGCAGTGGTATTGGATTTGGAGCAGGCCGAGTTTTTGTTGCAATCTCAAAATAATAATCAACTGTTGGATGCCAACGATAAAGATAAGCTAGCGAAATTAGTCACCTCCATTGAAAACCTGCACATACGCGGGGCAGTCAAGTAGCATTTCAGCGTATTTGTAGCTTCTGAAGCGTTTGAACGCTATATGCCTTGATGTAGTCTGCCATTGCCATTGCCATGGATAATAGTACCCATACTATTATCGGAACCATTGCAATGGAAATCAAAGTCAACTTTCTCGATAAGCTTCGGCTTGAAGCTAAGTTTGACGACTTTACCGTTATTGCCGACCAGTCGATTCGATACAAGGGCGACGGTTCTGCGCCGGGCCCATTCGATTATTTTCTTGCCTCTTCGGCCCTGTGCGCAGCCTATTTTGTGAAGTTGTATTGCGATGCGCGCGGTATCTCAACGGAGAATATCCGTCTATCGCAAAACAATATCGTTGATCCTGAGAATCGGTATCGGCAGATTTTCAAGATTCAAATTGAATTGCCTGCAGACATCTCTGCTAAAGACCGCCAAGGTATTTTGCGATCGATTGATCGGTGTACCGTTAAAAAAGTAGTGCAAGCTGGCCCTGAATTTCTGATTGAGGAAGTCGAAAGTCTAGATGCCGATGCGCAGGCTTTATTGATCCCCAATTCTGGAGTCGAAGGTGAGACCTTCATTGCGGGTAAAGACTTGCCTCTAGAGCAAACCATTGCCAATATGTCGGCGGTACTAGCCAATTTAGGAATCAAGATCGAGATTGCCTCTTGGCGTAACCTCATCCCAAATGTCTGGTCTTTGCACATTCGCGATGCGCACTCGCCGATGTGTTTTACCAATGGCAAGGGGGCCACGAAAGAAAGTGCGCTGGCTTCCGCTTTGGGTGAGTACATCGAACGGCTCAGCAATAATCATTTTTATGCGGGCGCGTATTGGGGTGAGGACATTGCCAATGCGGCATTTGTGCATTACCCCCAAGAGCGTTGGTTTAAACCCGGCAAGAAAGATTCCTTATCACCAGAAATCCTAGATGAGTACTGCCGGCAGATTTATAACCCCGAGGGTGAGTTGCTCGCATCCCATCTCATCGATACCAACTCCGGCAATGTAGAGCGCGGTATTTGCGCTT
>JBIPON010000102.1:0-6048 GCA_044379065.1 Polynucleobacter sp.
ATCCTCAAAGTACTTGAGGATGCCACCTTCCAGTTGGTAGCTGTGTTCTATGCCAATCTCGCGCATGTAAAGCCCCGATTTTTCACAGCGGATCCCGCCCGTACAAAAACTAATCAAGGTTTTATCTGCTAACTCAGCTTGATGCGCTTTAATGGCTTCTGGAAATTCACTGAATTTTTGGATATTAAAATGCACGGCATTTTCAAAAGTACCGTATTCCACCTCAAATTGGTTGCGGGTATCAATCATCACAACCTCTCGTCCTAAGTCGTCGGTGCCGCGATCGAGCCACTCCGCTAGTTTGGTGGGCGTAATGAAGTGAGCTCTGCCTGTTTCAGGTTGAATGGCAGGGTGATTCATGCGAATGATTTCATTTTTGATTTTGACCAGCGCTTTCTTAAAGGGCTGATTGTCTGACCAGCTTTCCTTGACTTCAATGGCAGCAAAGCGCTGATCGCTGCATAGCCAGGCTAGAAAGTCCCGCAACATGGGCTCAGTGCCGGCCAAAAATAGATTAATGCCTTCTCCGGCCAGCAAAATAGTGCCTTTCAGTTCGCGCGCATTGAGGGCGTCGAGCATCTGCTGGCGCAGACCCTCGAGCTCCTCCAGGCGGACAAATTGGTATGCGGCAATATTGAGAATCGGCTTCATTGGCGGTAGGTAATCAATAACATCCTCTATTATCAAACACACTGCCATTGGGTGGTAGTCTTTGCCCTTAATCAATCCTCTTTTTATACAAAATTATTACCATGTCTGAAACCCCTCAAAATCGCCCAATTCCCTATATTCCGATTGATTTAGCTGAGCCTGCCGACTTGGTGGCTGCGATCCGGAAACGCCGCGGCGGAGACTTCATCAATTTAGATCGCATGCTCTTGCACAGCATTCCGATTGCAGAGGGGTGGAATCACTTTGTGGGTGAGATTCGTAATAACTTGGCCTTAGATCCCAAGTTGCGCGAGTTAGCGATGTGCGGGGTTGCGGTTTTAAATGGTGCTGAGTATGAATTTTTTCACCATGCACCGCCTTTCAGAAAAGCGGGAGGGACTGAAGAGCAGGTCGAGGCGTTGCGTTTACTGGGTACCCCGCAATTTCCCAGAGCCTGCTTTAATCAAGTGGAATGGGATGCTGCCGAACTTACGCTGCAGATGACCCGAAACATTCAGGTGGATGATGCGCTCATGGTGCGTTTGCGCGATGCCCTAGGTAATACGTGTACGGTCGAGTTAGTCACCGTGATCGCCGCCTACAACATGGTGTCCCGTTTTTTGATTGCACTCAAGGTAGGCCCAGAAGAGCATCCACCCGCTTAATGCAGGCCACATAGAAAAATGAAAACCGTCAAGATTGATTTTGTATCGGATATTGCATGCCCCTGGTGTGCTGTTGCCTTGGGCGCTCTAGAGCAAGCCTTATCCGAGCTCGGTGATCAAGTGCAAGTCGAGTTGCACTTTCAGCCGTTTGAGTTAAATCCGCAAATGCCAATTGGCGGTCAGGATGTGATTGAGCATTTGGTTGAAAAGTATGGCGTTGGCCCAAAGCAGGTTCGTGAAAACCAAGAGCAGATTCGCAAGCGTGCAGCTGAAGTAGGTTTCCCTTTTCATCCAGAAGGACGCAAATGGGTCTACAACACCTTTGATTGTCACCGACTATTGCATTGGGCTGAACTCGAGCTCGGCACTGCTGCGCAGCATCGCCTGAAACGTGAGCTATTGGGAACGTATTTCACGCTCGCCGTTAACTTAGATGACCCTGCGAATATGCTGGATGCCGTTGACAGAGCGGGCTTGGATCGCCTGCGCGCTGCAGAGGTACTCGCTAGTAATGAATTTAAAGAAGCGGTACGGGAGCAGCAGAAATTCTATTTGGATGCCGGAATTCATTCTGTCCCAGCCGTGATTTTGAATGACCGTATTCTCATTCAGGGCGCGCAGCCGGTAGAGCAATTCAAGGCAGCCTTGCTTCAGGCTAGCAATGAGTGACAGTGACAATCGCATGCGCTGGACAGAGGATGACTCTGTTCATGATGTGCGATGGCAGTCAGAAAAAGGATTGCCGCCACCCAAAAAAGTAGTGATTGCAGATGACACACTAACGGCCGATGCGGCATATCGCCTTGCTTCCGAGGGGAGCGCTTTTTTATGGCGTGGTGACTACCAAAATGCCAAACAGTTACTGCAAGCTCTAGCTCGAAGGGCTGAGCGACCCGTCAAGCGCAATCGAAAAAAGGCAGCGAGCCAAGCCAAACTAAATCCAGATACGGTCAATGCGACTGAGCCGAAAGCTGTTTTTAATCAACACCGGCAAGCGCAGGCGCAGCGCGCCAGAATTCTGGATGCGATTTTGATTCCCGTATTGGCCAACCACACTATTTCACTGCGACGGGCACCAGAAGTAACGCAGGCATGCCTTGAGGTTTTTGGGAATGTGGCGGACGATTACGCACTTTCCTTGCGCGAATTACTTGGCATCATTAGCGCCCATGAGTGGCGCAAAAAAGGGGTGGTGATTCCATCCCTTAAAGAGGGTGCGCAGCGCTTATTTCCTCATTACGGCGTCTTCTCACCCATACGCGGTGAATACGTCGAGCTGGTGGCAATGGCGCCACTCCCGCCCGCATTAAAACTCAAATCATTGGCCTTTGATATTGGCGCGGGAACGGGCGTGCTGGCTGCAGTACTCGCGCAGCGGGGTATTCAGCAGATCATCGGTACCGATCAAGACCCGAGGGCGCTCGACTGCGCTAGCGCGAACATGCAGCAATTAGGCCTTGGACAGCAAGTTGCGATTCTGAATGCAGATCTCTTTCCTCCAGAAAAAGCCGCCTTGATAGTCTGTAATCCACCCTGGTTACCAGCCAGACCCAGCTCGCCAATTGAGCGTGCCATATACGACCCTGACAGCATGATGCTCAAAGGGTTTTTATCCCAGTTAAAAGAACATCTGCTACCGGAGGGTGAGGGCTGGCTCATCCTGTCTGACCTGGCGGAGCATTTGCAATTGCGCTCACGCGACGAATTGCTTTCCTGGGTTGCGGCAGCCGGCTTAAGGGTGATCGAAAAAAGGGATGCTAGACCGAATCATCCTAAAGTGAACGACGCAAGCGACCCCTTGCATCAAGCCAGAAAGGCTGAAGTTACGTCGCTTTGGCGTTTGGCTGCGGTATAGCTGGATCAGGCAGGGCAATGTTCAAGCCCATGAAGAATGCTGTTCCCAAGGGTGATACCGGCGTGTGGACTGCGCCAATTTGGCCGGCAATGCGGCGAATTTCATCGAGCAAGAGGGTGCCATAGCCTTGACGGCGGTACATGGGGTTGACGTAGATGTACTCGATATCACCTGCACTAGTAAATCGGCTGTAGCCAATCGTGGTGTTTTGATTTTTGATCAACACAATCCCATCTGCGATTTCGATCTGGTAGTCAGCAGGATTAGGCATGATCTTTTTAGAGGAAGGTAATGCGTTTCGTTAAATCCTGCAACGATACCTCGGGGGCTTGAATGCTTTTCGCTTCATCGCGGCTATTGGCAATCACGCCAATGCCAGCAACTGGCGCTAAGTTATCGACCTTGAAGCGACCTACGCCATCTTGTTGGCGGATAAAGCACTCTTCATCAAAAAAGAGTCGATCACCATTATTGTCAATTTCATCGGAATCAATCGATGCAAACCCAATCAACGCTCGAACATCATCGAGTGAGCCAGTAATCTCGATGGCTGAGACGGTTTTTAAGGTTGGATTAATTACATACACTTGCATAAACGCCCTCGGTCTAATTGGGTAAAGAGTCCCATTATCGTCGTAATTGCCGTTTTTAATGTGCGCCGAATGCCAGGCCAACCCATTAACTGCAAGCCTCATTCAATCTTATTGATAATGATTCTTATTATGATATAGTGGAGTCTAATACAAAACACCTTTTCCGCTGGAACGAATCATGATGAGAAATAGACTGATCGCTTTGCCATTCGCCTTACTACTTGGATTTCAAGTGCCCGCAAGCGCACAATCCAGCAATGAGAAAGTCCTCAATCTGTATTCGGCGCGCCACTATCAAACGGATGAGGCGCTGTATTCGAACTTCACTAAATCGACAGGTATCAAGATTAATCGGATTGAGGCAGATGACAATGCGCTAATCGAGCGCTTGAATAGTGAAGGCAGTAAAAGCCCGGCTGACGTCATTCTCTTGGTCGATGCAGCACGATTATGGCGAGCCCAGGTTAATGGCTTTTTTAAGCCCATCCAATCCAAATACCTGAATGACCGCATTCCAGCAAATCTTCGTGCGAAAGCGGATGCAGATGGAACAACGTGGTTTGGTTTTTCAACCCGTGCGCGGATTGTGGTCTACAACAAAAATACCGTTAAGCCTGGCGATGTGAACACCTATGAAAAGCTGGCACAGCCGATGAATAAGGGTAAGGTGTGCACGCGTTCCGGATCACATCCCTACATGCTCTCTTTGCTAGGCGCCTTGATTGAGCGTAATGGTGAAAAGGCGACCGAGGTATGGGCAAGTGGCATGGTGGCCAATATGGCACGTAGCCCGAAGGGCGGCGATACCGATCAGATCCGTGCAGTAGCATCGGGTGAGTGTGGTGTTGCGTTAACGAATTCCTATTACTTGGCTCGCTTAATGCGCTCTACTAAGCCGGAGGATGTTGCTGTCATGTCTAAGATTGGCTTTGTTTGGCCCAATCAGAGTGCCGGCGGAGTACACATCAATATCGCGGGAGGTGGTGTAGCCAAAAATGCCCCTCACCCTGTAGCAGCAGTGCAATTTTTAGAGTACTTAGCCAGCGATTCTGCACAAACGTATTTGGCAGATGGAAACAATGAGTGGCCTGCTGTTGCTTCTGTGCGTGTAGATAATCCCGCACTCAAGGAGCTGGGACCTTATCAGGTAGAGAAGGTGTCTGTCGCGTCGATTGGCCTAAATCAAATAGCAGCCCAGAAGATTCTGGACCGCATTGGTTATAAGTAAAAAAACCGGAGGGCGTTTGGTATCGAGTATTGCGTAGCAATGGCCACGCAGCTGGATTCGCCCAGTTAACTGAAGCAGATTCTGTAGATGAATAAAAACGATCCGAAAATCAATGCTGCATGGGGTGATGTATCAGCAAATGGCCCAATCAAAATCTATTCCAGTTTGGATTTGTTTGGGGCCAGTAATTCGGTCATCATTAACCATTTCGGCATTTGTTATACTTTGAGGATTACGCAGCTTGGCAAGCTGATACTTACGAAGTAATGGTGTTTCGATGCAACTCATCCCCTGGAAACTAAGTCTCGCTGTCTCTTTGCTGCACGCCATCGCATTTATTTTTATTGTGCAGTTCGGATCGCAGCCGCTGGATTACGGTACTCAGCCAGTAGTACTTATTCAATTGCTCGAATCAAAATCGATCGCCCCTCTTAATGGAGTAGTTAGCAAACCCATAGCTGAGCGTGCCCTCACAAAGTCCCAAGGAGCTATTTATCCTCCATCGGCAAGTGGTAATGGGCTCACCATCGCTGCGCAAGATAATCGATCTGAGTTAATGACGGCGCCCATTACACCCCCATCTGCCGATCTATTCGAGCTGCGTAATCCCAAACCACCTTATCCCATCTCTAGTCGAGAGAACGGAGAGCAGGGAGCAGTGATGCTGTATGCCTGCATCACGGATCATGGCAAAGTAGAGCGACTGGATTTAGCTCAAAGCTCCGGCCATCCGGCTTTGGATCGATCTGCCCTTAACACTGTTCGTCATTGGAGCTTTCGGCCCGCACAAGACAGTGGTAAAGCAATTCCGATGTGTTACCGCCTGCCCATTCGCTTCCTGTTATCTTCATCCGCTTTACTTGCAGCGCTTTCCTGATGAAAGAGAATTGCAATGTTAATTGACAATCTAATTAATAATGATTATCATTACTCTTAATTAATGCAGTAAATCATTCACTGCATCAATGTCACAGCCCGCCGCCGCTAGCTAGTGTTTCAACTAACTAGGGGGGATATATGAAACGTGGGTTAAAGAAATGCACAGTTGCATTCCTC
>JBIPON010000016.1:0-17721 GCA_044379065.1 Polynucleobacter sp.
AACTTACGACGTGGTGCTTGGTTTTTCATTTCAGACATTCATATCTCCTAGTTTTAAACAATCAGGTACTACGAAAAAACTACTCGCTAAAGTATAAGGATCTAATTAAAATTTCCATCTCGGGTAAACCCTTTAAAGCCCATTGGCACGGCTTTTTTAATGAAATAGGGTGCCGCGTGTTAGGATTCTTCTCTGTCTTGGTTTTGTTGCACTGCAAATCAATGCCCTCAAAAGCACGCGCCCGAGTGGTGAAATCGGTAGACACAGCAGACTTAAAATCTGCCGACTCAAAAAAGTCGTGCCGGTTCGATTCCGGCCTCGGGCACCAAAAAACCGCAATTTCTGCGGTTTTTATTCCATCCAAGCGGCGCTACACCCCCTAATTTTGTAGCTTAAAAACCCTGCATGAAGGGTTTTTGGCGATCAGGCGGTAATTTCCTCAAACAGTAATATTAGGATATACAGCACCCCAGCAGCTAACACGCTGAGCACAAAGAGCGAGACAAAGCTTTTGATGAGTATGGAAAACAGGTTGCCGATCATTTGAAATAAATTGAAGTGCTCACTGCGATCGGCTTTCATCGCCTGAAAATGCTGCAATGTCTTGTAGAGCGCTACGCAGATCCATACCGCAAGAAAAACATAAGGACCATACTCGTATAAGTGGGACATAAAGCGCCTTTTAAGATCGGGTGTGCAGTTTACGGTTTAACGCAGCGAAAGCCAATATAGACCACGCTCACGTCCAGCGGCTTACTGGCGCGATTGGATTCGCGTTGTTGGTCTGCTCCGTACCACCAGGATGCGCCGCGCGTCACGCGCTCGCTGCCCACCGCTGTAGAAGTCCACTCCCACACATTGGCGCCCATATCAAAGAGGCCATTGACGCCGGCTTCCGTGCTGCCCGCAAGCACATGGCCCGTGCCACGCAAGAGACTGCCCTTGGGCGCGAGACCTTGGTAGTTGCCGCACTCGCCGTCTAGGCAATGTGAACCCTTGGCGCTGTCGCCATTGGGGAAGCGGTAGCGCTTCCCGTTGACGAAGGGGGCTGGCGGATTAGGGCGTTGCTCTACAAAGGCAGCTGAGACCCACTCTTCATCCGTGGGCAGGCGCTTGCCAAAAAAACGGCAGATCTGTTCTGCTTCAAGGGCATTGAGATGAACTGCGGGCTCACGATCTTGGGCTTTCACGCCATAAGGGGTTTTCCAGGTCCAGCCGGGCTTTTGCACAAAGCCCAGCTCATACACGGTGCCACCCCCATTTTTTTCTGCCTGACTCACAAACCCGGTTTGACTGGCAAAGCGTTTCACTTCACCGATGGTCATTTCATGTTGGTCCCATTGCAGACTGCCAACTCGCACCATTGGTATGCTCGAATCTCCTTTAGCCAAGAGCGGCTGTGGGCTAATCAATACTAGCGAGGCAAGTCCAAATCCAAGGAGGCGTCTAAAAGTCATGAATGGCTTATTGTGGCTCGGTAATAAAACCCAGTTTGGTTAAGCCGGCGCGTTTCGATGCGGCCAAGACCTGCGCTACGGAGTCGTAACGCACTTCTTTATCGGCGCGCAAATTGATTTCGGGCTGAGGCTCTTTTTGCGCTGCTTTTTCTGCATAGCCAACGAAGGTAGTGAGATCAATTGGGCTGCTGTTCCAAAAGATTTGGCCACGCGCATCGATCGATACCTGAATCGACTCGGGTTTGGTTTCATTACGAGCGCTATTCGCTTTGGGTAAATCTACCTTCACGGCTTGATGGATTACCGGCAAGGTAATAATAAAAATAATGAGCAAGACCAACATCACGTCCACGAGGGGCGTCATGTTGATTTCGGTCATCAGGGGATCGTCACCCTGATCGCCTGAAGGATTGCTAAAGGACATACTTACTCTCCCGCCTCAACGCGAGCGCCAGTAACAAAATAGGCCAGCAAATCGTTACCAAAGCGATTGAGGTCGGCAACGATTAATTTATTGGCGCGGTTAATCGCATTAAAACCAAGCACCGCTGGAATGGCGACTGCTAAGCCGATCGCGGTCATGATGAGGGCCTCGCCAATCGGACCAGCAACCTGATCGATTTGGGCGCTACCCGAGCTGCTAATGGCAACCAGGGCGTGGTAGATACCCCAAACCGTTCCAAACAAGCCGACAAATGGCGCAGTGGCTCCGGTGGAACCTAAAAAAGTTTGACCCTTTTGCAAGAGGGCGCTGCAGGCATCAATGCTGTTCTTAATGCTGCGCGACATCCACTCCGAATAGTTCAGCGTTTGCAGTAATTCGCGGCGACTGGACGTTTGACTCTGATGATGCTCCGAGGCGCTCATCGCCTCTTTGGCAATTCGAAAGTAGGGGTTGTTGGCTTGATCAGAAAAGCCAGCTAGGCCTTGTGCAAATGAGCTGGCACGCCAAAACTTCTCGGCTTCAGGCTTTAGGGCGCGCAGTGTTTTGATGTCCCACAAGCGGCTAATCAAAATGACCCAAGTAATGATCGATGACACCAATAAGAGGATGGCAACGAAACGCGTCACAGCATCGCCCGCCATCCATAAATTCATTAAGCCAAAAGGGTTATTCATTGCATTAGTTCTTTAAGTTAAAGTTAAATTTAATTAGTAGGTTGGTTGAAATTCGGGCGGGATTGCCATTTACGCTATAGGGTTTAAAACGGTAACGCCTGCCAATTTGTTCGGCAGCGCGATCGAGCCGCGCAAAGCCACTCGAGCGCAATAAGACTGCTTCTTCCACAACGCCAGTTTCGTCAATAATCAATCGAACTACCACTTCACCTTGCTCCCCAGCCCGCTTCGAAAATGACGGATAGTATGGATCGGCATCTGGCTGGTAAACCACAATCAGTTTACCAATATCGGTTTGGATCGGCGTGCCGCTAGTACCCTGACTGCTAGCCGGGGCAACGGCTGCATTGGGTATCTGACTCTCTGCCACTTTGGCTGCTTCAGCCGCCTTGGCTTGACTTGCATCGGCTGGCGGCGTGCTGCTTGGTTCGAGTGTTTTGGGTTTGGGCTCAGGTTTGGGTTTGGTTTTGGGTTTCGCCTCTTGTTTTGGCTGCGGTGTCGGTGGCGTGGACATAGGCGGAGCCGGGGGTGTTGGGGGTGCGACTAAATTGGCCATGACCCGCACTTCATTTTCGGATGAATCGTTTTTCACATCGAGTCCGAGATCAAGACTGACAAAAAAGAAGCCATGGAGCATGAGTACGAAGACAATCACAATCCACTCCTGCCGCGTAAACAGCAGGTGTGTTTTTTGAGTTTGCTGTGCTAGCGGCATAGTGCAGCAGGGTCCAAGCCCACTGTTTTGAAATCGATACTGAGTTCAGCCATATCGCTGCGTAGCAATTGCATCGCCATGCTGTGCAGGCGAGCACCATCGGCGGTGCTCAGCAATAATAGGCTGCGCTTATCACTTATTTCAGTCGGAATGCGATGGGCTTCTAATTGCCGTGCCAACTGACGGACTACCGCTTCGCTGGTATCCACTATCAACACTGAAGACCCCAATTGATTCTGAATCAATGGCATTAAAAACGGGTAGTGGGTACAACCTAAAACGAGGGTATCAACACCTGCAGTGCGCATCGGCTGTAAATGCTGTGCGAGTAGGGAAGCCATTTCTGGAGCGTTTAATTGACCGGACTCAATCAGTGGCACCAGACCTGCCCCAGCTTGTTTTATAAAGCGACAATCGCCCGGCAAAGTGGCAAGCAGGGCATTGAACTTATCGCTCTTCAATGTTGCCTCTGTGGCTAAAACACCCACTAGGCCTTTTTGGCTTTGCATTGCCGCCGGCTTAATTCCGGGCTCGACCCCAATGATCGGAATCGTCTTCAGCTTTGCTCGAATGCGTTGAATGGCTTCTGCGGTAGCCGTGTTGCAGGCAACCACGATCGCTTGGCATCCTGCATCGGCTAAAGACTGGCATATCGATAAGCTACGCTCTGCAATCCACTCAGGCGACCTCTCGCCGTAAGGGGCATTGGCACTATCGGCGAAGTACAGGTAATTGTGGTCGGGTAGCTGACGCAGGGCCTCATCCAAAATGGATAGGCCTCCTACGCCAGAATCAAATACCCCGATGAGTGCCAATGCGTACCTAAAAAATTACGCGACGACGACGGGGATTTTTCCAATCCGCGCTTGCCACTCTTTGGGCCCTTCGTTGTGCATCGATGTCCCCTTGGAGTCGACTGCAACCGTCACCGGCATGTCTTGCACATCAAATTCATAAATCGCTTCCATGCCTAAATCGGCAAAGCCAACTACCTTTGATGTCTTAATTGCTTTGGAGACTAAATACGCCGCGCCGCCGACTGCCATCAAATACGCAGACTGATGTTTCTTGATGGCTTCAATCGCAACTGGACCGCGTTCGGCTTTGCCAATCATCGCAATCAAACCGGTTTTGGCTAGCATCATCTCCGTAAATTTATCCATGCGGGTGGAGGTGGTGGGGCCAGCAGGGCCAACGGCTTCGTCGCGTACGGGGTCGACTGGCCCAACGTAGTAAATCACGCGGTTTTTAAAACTCACTGGGAGTTCCTCGCCCTTAGCGAGCATGTCCTGAATGCGTTTGTGCGCAGCATCGCGCCCTGTGAGGATTTTGCCGTTGAGGAGCAAGCGGTCGCCCGGTTTCCAGCTAGCAACTTCGGCTGGAGTCAGTGCATTTAAATCGACCCGCTTCGATTTTTGAACATCCGGTGTCCAGGTCACGTCCGGCCAATCAGCCAAGGATGGCGCCTCTAATTTAGCGGGGCCATCGCCGTGCAGATGAAAGTGAATGTGCCGGGTCGCTGCGCAATTCGGAATCATCGCAACGGGTAATGAAGCAGCATGAGTGGGGTAATCCAAAATTTTGACGTCCAAGACAGTAGAGAGGCCGCCAAGGCCTTGCGCGCCGATTCCAAGTTGATTCACTTTTTCATAAATCTCCAAGCGTAATTCTTCTACGCGGTTTTGTGGGCCGCGGGCAATCAGCTCTTGAATATCAACGGAGCCCATTAAGGCTTCCTTGGCAAGTAAGGTTGCTTTTTCAGGAGTGCCGCCTATGCCGATCCCCAGAATGCCGGGAGGGCACCAACCCGCACCCATGGTGGGAATGGTTTTCATGACCCAATCGACAATCGAATCGGATGGGTTGAGCATGATCATCTTGGCTTTGTTCTCTGAGCCGCCGCCCTTGGCTGCGCAAATGACTTCAATGCCATCGCCAGGCACGATTTCATAATGAATCACAGCAGGGGTGTTATCACCGGTATTTTTCCGTTTGCCAGCCGGATCGGTGAGAACAGAGGCGCGCAGCATATTGTCGGGATTGAGGTAAGCGCGGCGAACGCCTTCATTGACCATATCCGTGACGCTCATCGTGGCATCCGACCACTGCACATTCATACCTACCTTTAAGAAGACCACGGCAATGCCCGTATCTTGGCAAAGCGGACGATGCCCTTCGGCACACATCCGGCTATTGGTCAGAATTTGCGCAATCGCGTCTTTAGCAGCTTCGCCTTTCTCCAGCTCATAGGCCTTGCCCATCGCCCGAATGAAATCGGTAGGGTGGTAGTAGGAGATGTATTGGAAGGCGTCGGCAACGCTTTGGATGAGGTCTTCTTGTTTAATATTTGTCATAAATTTCATTAAATTAAATGGATTTCTCTATTTTAAGGGTTTGCCATAGAGCAATTCACCCTAAAATTCCCTTATGGTAGGAAGAAAGAGAGTGGATTTACACTATTCTGCATGCATTTTGCAGGGTGGTATTTAATGTCATTTAAATAAAGGGTAGGACAGCATGGAACAGTTGATGCAAGAGAATCGGATTTTTAATCCCCCCAGTGATTTTGTTAAAAATGCTGCTGTGCCTGGAATGGACGCTTACAACGCACTTTGTGCGGAAGCGGCAAAAGATTACGAAGGTTTTTGGGCCCGCCTTGCACGTGAAAACCTCTACTGGAAAAAACCATTTACTAAAGTATTGGATGAGACCAATCCACCGTTTTATAAATGGTTCGAAGATGGTCTAACCAATGCCTCTTATAACTGCCTGGATCGTAATTTAGAAAACGGCAACGCCCAAAAAACCGCGATCATTTTTGAAGCCGACGACGGTAAGGTAACGAACGTTACTTATAGCGATTTGCACGCACGCGTCTGCCAATTTGCTAATGCCTTACGCAAGATGGGAATCAAGTCAGGTGATCGCGTCATTATTTATATGTCGATGTCGATCGAGGGTGTTGTTGCGATGCAGGCATGTGCTCGCATCGGCGCAACCCATTCGGTGGTGTTCGGCGGCTTCTCCGCAAAATCATTGCAAGAGCGGATCGTTGACGTGGGCGCGATTGCGGTCATTACTGCGGATGAGCAAATGCGCGGCGGTAAAGCCTTGCCATTAAAGGTGATTGTGGATGAGGCACTTGCCTTGGGCGACTGCGAAAAAGTCAAGAATGTCATTGTGTACAAGCGCACGGGCGGCAGCATTGCGATGACCGCAGGGCGCGATTCTTGGATGCATGAGGTTGTGGCTGGTGAGGCCAAGACCTGTGAGCCAGAGTGGGTGAGCGCCGAACATCCTTTATTTGTCTTGTACACATCGGGTTCGACCGGCAAGCCAAAGGGTGTGCAGCACTCAACGGGCGGCTATTTGCTCTGGGCCATTTTGACTATGAAGTGGACGTTTGATATCAAGCCCAGCGATGTCTTCTGGTGTACTGCCGACATTGGTTGGGTTACAGGACACTCCTACATTACCTATGGCCCGCTGGCTGTGGGCTGTACCGAGATTGTGTTTGAAGGCGTGCCAACCTATCCGAATGCCGGTCGTTTTTGGGACACCATTCAGAAACACAAAGCAACGATTTTTTACACTGCGCCGACAGCAATTCGTTCATTGATTAAAGCAGCGAGCGTTGATGAATCCGTGCATCCGAAGAAATACGATTTGTCTTCCTTGCGTCTCTTGGGTTCTGTTGGTGAGCCGATTAATCCAGAAGCTTGGATGTGGTACTACGAGAACATTGGTGGCTCGCGCTGCCCGATCGCGGATACCTTCTGGCAAACCGAAACCGGCGGGCACATGATTTCCCCATTGCCCGGTGCTACACCAATGGTTCCAGGCTCATGCACCTTGCCGCTGCCAGGCATCATGGCAGCGATTGTGGATGAAGCAGGGCACGACGTGCCGAATGGCAGTGGCGGCATCCTCGTGGTGAAGCGCCCATGGCCTTCGATGATTCGTACTATCTGGGGCGACAACGATCGCTTCGTGAAGGCCTACTTCCCAGAGGAGTTGGGCGGCACTTTGTACCTGGCAGGCGATGGCGCGATTCGCAACAAAGACACAGGCTACTTCACCATCACCGGCCGTATTGATGACGTGCTGAACGTATCCGGACACCGCATGGGCACGATGGAAATTGAATCCTGCTTAGTTGCTAATCCACTGGTTGCTGAAGCCGCTGTTGTCGGTCGTCCCGATGAGATGACCGGTGAGGCGATTTGCGCGTTCGTGGTGCTCAAAGGCGGTCGTCCAACGGGTGAAGACGCGAAGAAGCTAGCGATGGAGTTGCGTAATTGGGTAGGTAAGGAAATTGGCCCAATTGCGAAACCAAAAGACGTACGCTTTGGTGACAACTTACCGAAGACACGTTCGGGCAAGATCATGCGCCGTTTACTGCGTGTGATTGCCAAAGGCGAGGAAGTGACGCAAGATACCTCGACCTTAGAGAATCCGGCGATCTTGGATCAGCTGAAGCAGGCACTGTAAGCCGCAGAGCAGGTGATTTCAACTTAAACCGCCGTTTCCATTTCGAACCGTATAATCTATGGTTTCGGAGAGGTGGATGAGCGGTTTAAGTCACACGCCTGGAAAGCGTGCGTAGGGTTAAACCTACCGCGGGTTCGAATCCCGCCCTCTCCGCCAGCATCACTAAGCCCTCATCGAGGGCTTTTTTATTCGCCTTAGAGCGATAAATGACGGTTGTTTTAGGTGAGGGGTTTAGCCACTTCAATTTGTTTGATAATGAATTCAATGGCAACACGAATTCAATCCCTCTATCGTTCCAATTGGCTGCGGTATTCGATATCCATCTTGCTTGGATTGATCGCAGCATTTTGGCTGCTGATCATGACTTGGGGTATTCATTATTTAAAGCAATCCATTGAGAACTACAGCGCCCAGATTGGCTATCGCATCGAGTACCGTGATCTTCGTATTGCGCCATTACAGTTGCGTCTCGAATTGGATGAAGTTAAGTTAGCGAGTCGCGACGCAAATGCCATTCCATTGTTTACGCTGCGCCGTGGTGTACTGCAATTGGATCTGCCCGCCCTCATTGCAGGCCGCATTGGTATCCGGGAAATTCAATTAACTGATCCGCAGTTTTATGTGGAGCGACCGTTGCAGTCAGGCAAGCCCGGTCTTTGGAATTGGCAAACCTTCGTGGCTGCAGTGAGTAAAGCGCTGCCCCCAAAAGATCCAGCATCGCCCCCTAAGCAAATCGAGCTAGAGCGTTTTGGTATCTCGGGCTTAACCTTATCGCTAAACGATCAGCCCAATCGCTACCGCCATGATTTTGGTCCGATTGGATTGGAATTGCGTGACCTTGCGAACTTCAGTAAGGAGGGAAAGCAGGGCACCCTCGAGGGCGATTATCAAATTGATTTGGGTAAGCTCGATATTCGCTTACCCAATTCAGTGCAGCGCATTCAGGTGGGGCGCGCGCAATTGGCGGGTGGCGTGCGGGCGGGCGAGGGCGATCTGTTGGCAATTGATTTAGCCGCCACACTCGATGCCGGGAAAATCACATCGCGGTGGCTCTTGGGCGCTGCAAGCAATGCACTTTCCGGCGATATTCAGTTGGAGCAATTGTTACTGACTCCATTGATGCCTTTTTTGCCCAGCAACAAGCCGCTGGTGATGCAAAGCGGCACTCTAAACGGAACGCTGCAATTTGCCTTAGACCCCGCAGCATGGTCCGTCAAGGGTGATTTGCTGGTGCCAAACTTATTTGTGCGTGAATCAAATGTGACAACACCGCTGCTGGCGTGGAAAGAAGCCAAAGTAGAGCAGTTGCAGTTTAAAAAATTCAATGACGGGCGTAGTCATTTATCCGTCCATGAGCTGGCATTGCTGCAACCCGAGATTCAATACGAAATTAATGAGAAGGGCTTTTCCAATTTTCGGCGCTTGTTTATGAAAGGCGGTGATAGCGATGCGCCTGTAACTGAAGCCCCTGCTAAAACGGAGGAGCAAGCCAAGGCGCCCGAAGAAAAAAATCCAAGCCCCAGTGCAGCAGCAAAAGAGCCAAGTCTTTTTACGCTGGATCTGCGCTCAGTGCAACTGCGTGATGCCAATGTGTTATTCACAGATTTGGCCATTAAGCCCAAGGTGCAAGTAGCGATTCGGAAGCTCAAGGGATCACTCTTGGGTATTAGCAATGAGCCGGGTCACTTTGCCTCGGTAGCCCTGGATGGGGTTGTGGCCGAGTCGGGCAGTATGCGCGCGACCGGGCAAATGGCCTTTGATGATCCGCGCCTGAATCACGATATGCAGTTGCAATTTCGAAATCTCCCTTTAAGCGATTCCAACCCCTACTTCATGGCGTTTACTGGGCGTCATATCTTGGGTGGCCGACTTGACCTCACACTCAATTACAAATCGGTTGAGGGGCAGCTCAATGGTCAAAATCGCTTTGTGATTAAAAAGATTGAGCTCGGCGAGGAAGTCCCTGAGTTCACGGGCAAGCGCTTGCCTTTAGGTTTAGCGGTTGCCTTGCTGGAAGACTCGGATGATGTGATTGATGTGAAGATCGATATTGCAGGCGATGTCAATTCACCGGAGTTCAGCGCTGCTGGACTGGTTTGGCAAGCCGTCCGCACGGTACTGACCAATGTAGTGACAGCACCATTTCGGGCGCTTGCATCGTTACTAGGTATGAAGGGTGATCCCGCGATTTATGCAATTGCCGGCGAGGCCGCATTCTTGCCCGCGGACCAAGAGCGCTTTACGCAATTCAGTGACTTGCTCGTCAAGCGACCCCATGCCACGATGGAGTTGATTGGGACGTATGACCCCGACTTAGATCGTCAAGAACTAGCGCGGGCGAGGGCAGACCGATCCATTTTGGCAGCATCGGGTTTTAAGTTGGAGGCCAATGCGCCGCTACCCATGCCGAGCCTTTCCGACAAGCGCATCCAAGCCGGCATTAAATCAGCCTATGCTGCGGAGATCGGCCGGATCAAGTTAACGCAGCGGATCTTGACCTTGCCGGATAACGTGGAGCGCTACCAGCAATTGCGCCAAGAGCTGATCACCCATTTTGCGGTAAATGATGCGCAGTTACAGGCTTTGGGCGATGCGCGGGCGCGGGTAGCGCAAGAAGCGATGCTCAAATCCAATCCAACCCTGGGTGAGCGCATCCGCTTGGGCACACCCAAAGCGGTTACTGCCGATCGCGAGGGTATTCCGCTCGAAATTGCCTTGGGCGCAAAGTAGGTCTTAGCACCTCCGGGGTGATAGACTGCTTATATGAATTCATCCATTTTTGCGCGCATCTCCCTATTTGCCTTGATCGCCCTTGGTTTGAGTGGCTGCGGCACGGTAGAGTCGGCAGCGCGCGACGATTGCACGTCTATTGGCTGGAGTATCGGTAGCGCAGGCTACGAGGACTGCTTCCGGGCACGGGTTCGTGAGCGCAATATGGACTACAGTCGTCCCTCCGATTTGACGCCAAAGCCCAGTCTAATCTGAGCGGTTTTCGGCAGTCCCTAGATCTAGGGTAAACCCGTAGTATTGCCCCTACAAAAGGCTCTTGAGCGGCGTCAAGGACTTACCCCCGTAAATCCACCAAAATCATGCTAACGATATGGCCATGCGCCTATATTTGCAGGGCTGTTTCCAACCGAGATTAGAGATCAATAGACTATGAATCACCCCAAGCCATCCGAAGCGGTCGAAGCTGTTGCACTTGCGACGGTCAATGATTTACGGGAAACCATTCGGCGCAAAAGCAAGTTAAAGGGCCGTCAAGCTGACGATGCATCGATTGCAGAAGTGCGCCAGTTGATTGGTGAGGCACCACACCGCCGGGATCTCTTGATCGAAAACTTACATAAATTAAATGACGCCTACCGTGCTTTGCATGATCGCCATTTGGTTGCCCTTGCCAAAGAAATGAATTTACCGATGGCAGAGGTATACGAAGTTGCCACTTTCTACCACCACTTTGAAGTGGTTCGTGGCGATGATCCGGTTGCCGACATCACAATTCGTGTTTGCGATGGCCTCTCGTGTGAGCTCGCTGGCGCAAAAACGCTCTTAAGCCGTTTGCCTGCGATCTTAGGTAATCCAAAAGTTAAAGTGATTGCAGCGCCGTGTGTTGGCCGCTGTGAGCAAGCGCCGGTAGCGGTGGTGCATCAATACCCCGTTTTATTTGCGACCGCAGAGACGGTTGCGGCAGCAGTAGCCAACAAGCAGTTATCCCATCCCTTAGCTAGCGATAGCGGTAATTTCGAGCCAGCCGATTTGGCAGAAAAAGGTGTTTCGCCCCAAGGCATTGACCAAGCTGTATCGCCTGATTACGTTGGCTATGAGACCTACCGCGCTAAGGGTGGTTACGCTCTAGCGGCAGAGCTCATTAGTGGTAAGCGCGATGGTGAGTTGATTATCAAAGCCATGGAAGACTCCGGTCTGCGTGGTTTGGGCGGCGCAGGCTTTCCGGCGGGGCGCAAGTGGCGCATTGTTAAAGATCAACCTGCACCCAAACTCATGGCCGTCAACATCGACGAAGGTGAGCCTGGCACATTTAAGGATCGCACGTATTTAGAGCGCGATCCGCATCGTTTCTTGGAAGGTTTGCTGATTGCTGCAAGCGTGGTTGGCATTGATGCCTGCTACATCTATTTGCGCGATGAGTACCACGGTTGCCGCGAGCTGCTTGAGCTTGAGATCGCCAAGCTGCAAGCCAATCCCCCGTTTAAGTTGCCCTTGATTGAACTGCGCCGCGGCGCTGGCGCGTACATTTGCGGCGAAGAGTCGGCGATGATCGAGAGCATTGAAGGCAAGCGCGGCGAACCCCGCATGCGTCCACCCTACATTGCACAAGTCGGCTTGTTTGGTCGCCCAACGCTCGAGCATAACTTTGAGACCTTGTATTGGGTGCGTGACATTGTGCAGCGCGGCCCGCAGTGGTTCAGCAGCTATGGTCGCCATGACCGCAAAGGCCTGCGCAGCTTTAGCGTGAGCGGCCGCGTGAAGTTGCCTGGCGTTAAGTTAGCCCCAGCTGGCATCACTATTCAGGAATTGATTGATGAATACTGCGGCGGTATGCAAGATGGCCACCGCTTCTATGGATATTTGCCTGGTGGCGCCTCGGGCGGTATTTTGCCTGCCACCATGAATACCATTCCGCTGGACTTTGATACCTTGCAGCCCTACGGTTGTTTCATCGGTTCTGCTGCAGTCATGGTTTTTAGTGATAAAGACAAAGCGCGTGATGCAGCCCTGAACGTAATGCACTTTTTTGAGCATGAGAGTTGTGGTCAGTGCACACCATGCCGCGTCGGTACCAGCAAAGCAGCTGAGCTTATGCAAGCCAAGTCGTGGGATAAAGCCACATTAGAAGATTTAGCGACCGTGATGGTTGATGCCTCGATTTGCGGTCTCGGTCAGGCCGCGCCTAATCCGATTCGTTGCATTGCCAAATACTTCCCAGAAGAGGTCGCTTAAATGAACGCCCCTGTAAATCCAAACGAACTCCAGTTGCAAACCGTTGAGTTCAAGCTAGATGGCAAGACGATTATTTCCTATGAGGGTGAGACCATCCTGAAGGCGGCTAAACGCCATGGTGTGGATATTCCTCATTTGTGTTTTAAAGACGGCTATCGCGCCGATGGCAATTGCCGTGCATGCGTCGTCGAGATCAACGGCGAGCGCACCTTAGCGCCCAGCTGCTGCCGCAGTGCAACGCCGGGCATGGATGTCAAAGCCAATAGCGAGCGTGCTCTGAAGAGTCAAAAATTAGTGCTGGAGATGTTGTTATCAGACATGCCAGATGAAGGGTATAAGTGGGTAGGAGACAGCGACGAAGAACAGCGCCAACAACAACACGGCGAACTGAGCACTTGGGCTACGCGCCTGGATGTTCAGGTTCGACCAGAACTAAAGGCGCTGCGTCGTAAACAGCCGGCTGCGGATATTTCGCATCCGGCAATGGCGGTCAATTTAGACGCCTGTATTCAATGTAATCGGTGCGTCCGCGCTTGCCGTGAAGAGCAAGTCAACGATGTAATTGGTTACGCGATGCGCGGTGCGCACAGCGAGATCGTATTTGATTTGAGCGATCCGATGGGCGAGAGCACCTGCGTGGCCTGCGGCGAGTGCGTGCAGGCTTGCCCAACCGGCGCCCTAATGCCCAAAGGCTTGATTGGTTCGCAAACGGTCGATCGCAAGGTCGATTCGGTCTGCCCATTCTGCGGCGTCGGTTGTCAAATCACCTATAACGTCAAAGACGAAAAGATTGTTAGCGTGGAAGGCCGTGATGGCCCAGCGAATCACAATCGCCTTTGCGTGAAGGGCCGCTTTGGTATGGATTACATCCATAATCCACAGCGCCTAACCAAGCCTTTGATTCGAAAGCCTGGCGTAGCAAAAGATGAGCATGCGATTCAGAACCCACAAGACTGGTCGAGCATTTTCCGCGAAGCCACCTGGGAAGAGGCCTTAGATCTGGCGGCTGGAAAGTTAAAGCAGTTACGCGATCAGCATGGTAACAAGACACTCGCTGGTTTTGGTTCAGCTAAAGGCAGTAACGAAGAAGCGTATTTGTTCCAAAAACTGGTTCGCACTGGCTTTGGTAGCAATAACGTCGACCATTGCACCCGCTTATGCCATGCATCCAGCGTTGCTGCATTGCTCGAGGGGGTCGGTTCGGGCGCAGTAAGTAATCAGGTAAATGACGTAGAGCATTCCAGTCTGATCTTTTTGATTGGTTCTAACCCCACTGCAAACCATCCGGTAGCAGCAACCTGGTTTAAGAATGCAGCCAAGCGGGGCGCCAAGATTGTGCTCTGCGATCCGCGCATTACTGACATTGGTAAGCATGCGTGGCGCACGATGCAGTTCAAGCCTGATACCGATGTGGCCATGCTCAATGCCATGATCTATACCGTGATCGAAGAAGGCTTGTGTGATGAGAATTTCATTCGCGATCGCGCGAATAACTTTGAAGCCTTAAAAGAAAACATCAAGGGTTATAGCCCGGAAGCAATGGCACCGATTTGCGGCATTCCAGCGGAAACTTTACGTGAAGTTGCGCGTGAGTTTGCGACCACCAAGTCGGCCATGATTTTGTGGGGTATGGGTGTCAGTCAGCACATTCACGGCACGGACAATGCCCGTTGCCTTATAGCGCTGGTGAGCATTACCGGTCAAATTGGCAAGCCCGGCTCTGGCTTGCATCCACTACGCGGTCAAAACAACGTGCAGGGCGCGAGTGATGCCGGATTGATTCCGATGATGTTCCCCAATTACCAGCGCGTTGATAATCCAGAAGCACATGCGTGGTTTGAGAAATTCTGGGGTACGCCGCTGGATCAAAAGCCCGGCTATACCGTGGTTGAGATCATGCACAAGATCACAGCACCCGATAGTGACCCTCACAAGATTCGCGGTATGTACGTCGAAGGAGAGAATCCTGCGATGAGCGATCCTGATTTGAATCATGCGCGCCATGCATTAGCATCGCTCGAGCATTTGGTGGTGCAGGATATTTTCATGACCGAAACCGCGCTGTTAGCGGACGTGGTATTGCCTGCGAGCGCTTGGCCAGAAAAAACCGGTACCGTCAGCAATACCGACCGTATGGTGCAGATGGGTAAGCGCGCTGTTAATCCTCCAGGTGACGCGAAACCCGACTTGTGGATCATTCAAGAAATCGCTAAGCGCATGGGCTTGAACTGGAACTACCAAGGTCCAGAGGCCGGTGTTGCAGCAGTTTATGACGAAATGCGCCAAGCAATGCATGCAGCCATTAACGGTATTACTTGGGAACGCCTTGAAAAAGAATCCAGCGTGACCTATCCTTGCTTATCAGCAGATGATCCAGGTCGTCCGATTGTGTTTGATGATGCTTTCTCTACGCCGGACGGCAAAGTGAAGTTAGTGCCAGCCGATATCATTCCAGCAAACGAGCGTCCCGATACCGAGTACCCATTTGTTCTCATTACCGGTCGCCAGTTAGAGCATTGGCATACCGGCAGTATGACGCGCCGCGCTACCGTGCTCGATGCGATTGAGCCATTGGCTACCGTGTCGATGAATGGCGCTGATATGACGCACTTGGGCGTTACCGCGGGCGATGTCATCACGGTGGCTTCACGCCGTGGTCAGGTGGGGATTCATGTGCGCCGAGATGATGGCACCCCACGTGGCGTGATATTCATTCCGTTTGCGTACTACGAAGCAGCTGCCAACCTCATCACCAATGCGGCACTTGATCCAGTGGGTAAGATTCCGGAATTCAAGTACTGTGCAGTGGCGGTGACTAAAGGTGGTGAGGCTGCAACGCAGATTGGTTACGGCACCAACGACCCCAAAGGCAAAGCTGCGATACCAGCATAAGTCACTGTTTTAGGCGATAAGTCTGAATGTCAAATTAAAGGCCTCCTCTAGAGCGAGGCCTTTTTCTTTTTGGGAGTCGAAGCATCAAGGTGGCTTGCCCCTTAAAATAAAGAAATGACCACACTAATCCAATCAGCCTCCTCTAGCCAAAGTGATGCGGCAGACTTACCCGTTCTTATCATTGGTGCTGGCTTAGCCGGGCTGACCGTGGCCTTGGATTTGGCAAAAACCCAAAAGGTGGTCTTGATGGCGAAGCGTGGCTTAAGCGAATCTGCTACTGCTTGGGCCCAGGGTGGCATTGTTGGGGTAGTGGATAAAGAACATGACAGCATTGATGCCCATGTAAGCGATACCCTCAATGCGGGAGCAGGCTTAGTGGTGGAATCGACCGCGCGTTATATTGCGGAAGAAAGTGCGGCAGCGATTCAGTGGCTAGTCGAGCAAGGTGTGCCATTTACTACCGATAAAGATGGCCCGATGGGTTTGCATCTTACGCGGGAGGGTGGACATAGCCAGCGCCGGATTGCCCATGCTGCCGACGCTACAGGCAAGGCGATTCATGAGGTCTTGCTAGATCATGCTCGCGCTAATTCCAATATTACGATTTTGGAACATTGGATTGCGCTGGACTTGATCACTAATCGCCACCTCGGCGCTAAAGAAAAGCGCAATCGCCCCAATCGCTGCTACGGCGTCTATGCCTTGGATATCAATACCAATCATGTTGAAACTATTGCTGCGAAGTCAGTTGTATTAGCAACGGGCGGCGTCGGTAAGGTCTATCGCTACACCAGCAACCCCGATACGGCGACTGGCGATGGCATTGCCATGGCTTGGCGCGCGGGTTGCCGAGTCGGCAATATGGAGTTCATTCAGTTTCATCCAACATGTTTGTATCACCCCAGCGATCGCACTTTCTTAATTACAGAAGCTCTGCGCGGAGAGGGCGGTTTACTGAAACTGCCGGATGGAACGCGCTTCATGCCGGAGCACGATCAGCGTAATGAGTTGGCGCCGCGTGACATCGTAGCCCGTGCCATCGATTTTGAAATGAAAAAACACGGTCTCGATTTCGTGAATCTCGATGCCACACACCTAGGCGAAGCCTTCATCAAGGAACATTTCCCGATGATTTATGCACGCTGCTTAAGCTTGGGCATTGATATTACTAAGCAGCCGATTCCGGTAGTACCTGCAGCCCACTACACCTGTGGTGGTGTGGTCACCAACTTGCATGGCAAAACCGATTTACCCGGACTCTATGCGGTTGGCGAGGCAACTTACACTGGCCTGCACGGCGCTAACCGATTGGCAAGCAATTCATTGCTAGAGTGCGTGGTGATTGGTAAGGCGGCGGCGCAGGATATTGCCACAGCACAGACACCCCAACTGCCAAACTTACCCCTATGGGACGAGAGCCAAGTGGAAGACGCGGATGAGCAAGTGGTGATTGCCCACAACTGGGATGAGCTGCGTTCCCTCATGTGGAACTACGTGGGTATTGTGCGCACCAATCGTCGCCTAGAGAGGGCATTGCATCGCATTGAGCTCTTGCGCAATGAAGTACAGGAGTACTACAGTAATTTCAGGGTAACCCGCGACTTGATCGAGCTGCGCAACTTATTGGAGTGCGCTGAACTAATCGTACGCTCGGCCCTACTGCGCCGCGAGAGTAGGGGCCTCCATTACAGCCGCGATTATCCCGAGACCTGGGCTGTTTCGTATCCTACCATTTTGACGCCCAGATCTGCTACTAAGCCAACCCCAAAGTAAAAAATTGCGTTACGACTGCAGTATGCGCATTGAATAATCAACCGCACTCACATCTTTAGTGAGTTTGCCAATCGAGATCCGATCCACACCGGTCGAGGCAATGGAGCGCAGTTGATCTAGGTTCACGCCACCCGACGCCTCAAGTAAAGCGCGGCCTTGTGTAAATGCAACAGCTGCTTTCATTTGAGCGGTGGTGAAGTTATCAATCAAAATGCTTTTGGCTCCAGCCGCAAGCGCTTCTTCTAGTTCGGCCTGATTTTCGACTTCCACCTGAATATCCACGCCCGCATTGAGTGCTTGTGCTGCCTTAAG
>JBIPON010000017.1:0-17516 GCA_044379065.1 Polynucleobacter sp.
ATTGACAGCGAGAAACACCTTCGCAATAAACAGTCATCGGAAGAAAAATTAATCTTGGATCGTCAAAAACGCCGGATTGAAGAATTGCAGCGCATTGAAGAAAAGAATGCCAGCAAGACTCCAGAAGAGCGTGAAAAAGAGAAGTCCAAAAAGCCCGTTGAGTTAGGCGGTCCTGATGACTTCATGCTGCAGCAAGCCGTTGCCTTCATCGATGGCAAAGAAGTGCAGCGTTCGGCTTCTAAGCTCGAATAAGCGAAGTTCATGAACGACGAGCAGTTACTGCGCTACTCCAGGCACTTACTGCTGGATGAAATTGACCTTGCGGGGCAAGAAAAACTACTCAGATCCCACGTCCTGGTCATTGGGGCTGGCGGTTTGGGTTCCTCTGCCGCGCCCTACTTGGCTGCGGCCGGCATTGGCACGATCACCCTCATGGACTTTGATGTCGTTGAATTAACCAACCTGCAGCGCCAAATCATGCATACCCAACATAGCGTGGGTAGCAGTAAGGTAGATTCGGGTAAGCGTTTTCTTGAGGCGCTGAATCCAACCGTCCACGTTACCGCGCTTCAAGAGCGCGCCACTGCCAGTAACTTAAAAGCGATTTTGCCCTCCGTCGATGTGGTTTTAGATTGCACCGACAACTTTGCTACCCGTCAGTTAATTAATGCCGCCTGCACTCAGCATCGTGTCGCCTTAGTATCTGGTTCGGCACTGCGCCTCGATGGCCAACTGAGCGTGTTTGATGTGAAGCGTACTGAATCCCCTTGCTATGCCTGTATTTTTTCACCCGACGAAGCCCCAGAAGAAATCAATTGCGCCACCATGGGTGTTTTTTCGCCTTTGGTTGGCATTATCGGGACGATGCAGGCAGCGCAAGCTCTGCAAGTACTGATTGGTTTTGGCAGTCCCTTGATCGGACGCTTGCTGTTGTGGAATGCGCGCAATACTCAAATTGAAACCATTCAAATTAGCCGCAACCGGGACTGCTCCGTCTGCGGCCAGCGTCACCCCGCATAAATCAATTCGTAATTAGGCTGCAGCGAGTGCCGCCAGTGCATCCGCCTGCTCAGCGGGATCAATTGCACGCAGCACAGCAGTGGTTGGCGCCCTTAATTTGCTGACATCGGCATTGAGGATTTCGCGCTTGACTAATAGCAGTTGGCTAAAGTGCATCGAGAAATCCGTTAAGCCCATACCTAGCAAGAGTTTAGTTAAGGTTGGATCGCCCGCCATCTCGCCACATACTGCAATCGGAATACCTGCCTGATTTGCTTGCTTAATAATGTTCGCTAGCAAGTTAAGAATCGCAGGATGGTAGGGATCATACAAGTGGGCTACTGCATGGTCTGCGCGATCAATTGCCAATGTGTATTGAATCAAATCATTCGTACCAATCGATAAAAAATCAAAGTGCTGAATGAATAAAGGCAATACCAAGGCTGCTGCCGGAATCTCGATCATCGCCCCAATTTGAATATTGGGATTAAACAATTGATTGCGCTGTTGCAATTGGGCCTTGGCTTTTTCAAGCAAACGCAAGGTCTCGCTAATTTCTTTTGCATGTGCCAGCATCGGAATCATGATCCGCGCTTGACCATGGGCAGAGGCGCGCAAAATTGCTCGTAGCTGGGTCAAGAATATCTCCGGCTCAGTCAGAGACCACCGAATCGCCCGCAATCCCAGTGGGGATGTTCCGGTTTGCGACAAGTCACTGCTCGAACCCAAGGCTTTATCAGCACCGACATCAATGGTTCGAATATTGACCGGTAGGCCATGCATGGCCTCAATTACGCGGCGGTATTCTAAATACTGTTGCTCTTCTCCTGGAAGGGCCTCTTTGCGATTCATAAAAAGAAACTCGGAGCGAAATAAGCCAACGCCTACTGCACCAAACTCAACTGCCTGCTTCGCATCTTCCGGCAATTCAATATTCGCCAAGAGTTCAATTTGAACGCCATCGCGTGTCTTCGTATCCGAATATTTAATTTGCTGTAACTTCTGCGCTTCAGCCAGCTCAGCCTGTTGTAAGGCGCGGTAATCTGCCAACAAACGGTTGCTGGGTGATACCACTACCACGCCGCGGTCACCATCCAGCACCAGCCAATCACCGTGGCGAATAATCTCGCTGGCATGGCGCGCACCGACAACCGCCGGAATTTCCATACTACGGGCCACAATCGCAGTATGGGAAGTGCGGCCGCCAAGATCGGTAACAAAGCCTTTAAATGCATAGTCCTTAAAGCGCAACATGTCGTGTGGTGCAATGTCGTGCGCCACAATAATGGCGTCGACTCCTACATCGGTCGGCGCTAATAAATCAGGCTGGGATAAGCCTTCTTTGTGTTGGGAGTGCAGCGCTTTTAAAACCCGCTCTGCTACTTGCCGAATATCGTGGGCACGCTCTTTTAGGTAAGGGTCTTCGATTTCGGCAAATTGCTCTAGTAAGTCGTTGAGCTCAGTCGTCAAAGCCCATGCCGCATTAAGGCGCTCGGTCCGAATCAATCGCAAAGGTTTTTCAGCCAACGTAGGATCGGCCAAAATCATACTGTGCACATCCAAAAACGCCGCCATTTCTTGTGGCGCATCTTTCGGCAATCCCGCGCGCAGGGCAGTTAACTCAGACTGAACTTGTTTAAACGCTGCTAGTAGTCGCCTGGCTTCTGCATCCTCTTGACCAGGATCGATGAGGTGGTGACTGACCTCTAAAGCTGCTCTGGAGATCAACACGGCTCGGCCAATGGCAATACCCTTGGAAACCGGAATGCCGTGCAATGAAAAGGTCACGGTTTACTCGCCCTCACCGAAACGATCATTAATCAATGCGGTGATAGCCTGCATAGCCTCTTCTGAATCCGTGCCGATGGTTTCTAGAGTCACGGTACTACCAATGCCAGCGGCCAGCATCATCACACCCATAATGCTCTTGGCATTGATTTGACGGCTGCCTTTACTCAGAAGCACTTCGCATTGAAATTGCGCAGCGAGTTGCGACAGCTTGGCCGATGCTCTGGCATGAAGCCCGAGTTTATTGATGATGGTGATTTCGGCAACTGGCATAACTAATCCTGTACCTCGGTAGTTTGTACATTGGCGACGCCGCCTAAACGCAAGATACCATTTTGACCGCCCTGCAGTGTTTTTTGTGTCAGCGCATCTAATGAATCGTCTTTATAAGACACTGCGCGCATGAGCATGGGCAGATTCAGTCCTGCCAAAATTTGGACTTTAAACTTCATACCCGCGCTACTTTGCTGCGTCATCAGGCGTGAGGCTACATTCGCCGGGGTTGCGCCCATCACATCGGTTAAGACTAAGAGCTCGCCATGCCTTTCCACCACCTTGGCAGCAGCCAACACCCGCTCGAAACTGATTTTGGCATCCTCGTGTGCCGGAATATCAACTGCCTGAATGTGCTCTGGTATCGAGCCATACACATGCTCGGCAAAGCTCAGCATGGCGCTCGCTATCGGGGTATGGGCAATGATCAGAATTCCGGCCATATCAGTGCAGGGCTTTTTCTAAAGCACGCAACCAAATAGCAGCGACATCGCAATCGGTCTGCTCCGTAATTTCCACAAAACACGTTGGGCTGGTCACATTAATTTCCGTTAGGTAGCCACCAATTAAGTCTAAGCCTACCAAGAAAAGTCCTTTTTGCCAAAGCAGGAGCGCCAAGTATTGCGCTACCTTCATTTCCTGAGGGGTCAACGGCATCGCCACACCCTTGCCGCCAGCAGCTAAATTACCCCGAATCTCGGTTCCCTGCGGAATGCGTGCCAAGGCATAGGGAACGACCTCACCAGCAATGAGCAAAACACGCTTATCGCCCTGCGCAATCTCCGGCAAAAAGCGTTGCACCATTAGGGTACGCGCGCCATTCTCACCGAGGGTTTCAACAATGCTGGCTAAATTGAGGCCATCGCCTCCGACCCGAAAGACACCCATGCCACCCATACCATCGAGGGGTTTAATCACGATATCCGAATGCTTTGCATGAAATGCCTCCACCTCCGCAAGGTCTCGCGTGACTAAGGTGGGAGGAATCAAGTCAGGGTATTCAGTAATGGAGAGTTTCTCGGAGTGCTCCCGTATTGCACCCGGCTGATTAAATACCCGCGCCCCCTGACGAACCGCAGCGGAGAGAAGCCAAGTGGTATTGAGATACTCGATATCAAAAGGTGGATCTTTGCGCATCAACACTGCAGAAAAACTGGCCAGTTGGCGCGACTCGATTACACCGACCTCAAACCAGGATGTGCTGCTAGGCTTAATCGCTAGCGGCCGGCAGTCCGCTACGACGCTATTGTCTTTCCAAGCAATGCCGCGCGTTTCCACAAACCACATGCGATGCCCTGCAGCTTGCGCTGCGCGCATCATTGCCAGTGTGGAGTCCTTCTGTATCGCGAAGGACTCCAAGGGATCGGCAATGAATAAAAAATCCAAGGGAATGTCTCGGTGGTTTTACTTACGCCACTTCTGCATTAGGGTCGGTACGCTCCAACTCGAGCGATGACGCCAATAAAGCAAGGCGGGCAACTACGCCGTATAAATAGAATCGATTCGGAGCGGCGCTGCCGGGTTTTGCGTGGTAGTCCGGCATGGCATTTTGTTCAAACGCCAAAGGTACAAAATGCATACCGGGCGCATTGAGATTCTCATCAGGGCCGCGGTCTGTATGAACGCGATAAAAACCGCCCACAACATAGCGATCAATCATATAGACCACAGGCTCAGCAACGGCCTCGTTGACTTTTTCGAAGGTATACACACCCTCTTGAATGATTACATCACTAACCTCAAGGCCTTCTTTCACAATACTCATCTTATTGCGATCACGGCGATTGAGGTTTTTAAGCTGGCTTGCATCATTCACCACCATCACCCCCATACCATAGGTTCCGGCGTCAGCTTTGACTACGACATACGGCTTTTCTTTAATGCCATATTCGCGGTATTTTTTTGCAGTCTTTTTCAGTATCTGCTCTACTGCTGCTTGTAATTCTTCTTCGCCCTGACGCTCATGGAAGTTGACATTGCTGCAGCTGGTAAAAAATGGATTAATCATCCATGGATCGATGTTGACTAACTTGGCAAACTTCTTAGCTACTTCATCGTAAGCCTCAAAGTGATTTGACTTGCGGCGAATATGCCAACCGGCATGCAATCCCGGCAACAAGTATTGCTCATAGATGTTTTCTAGTATGGGTGGAATTCCCGCAGATAAATCATTGTTCAGCAAAATGGAGCATGGATCAAAATCCTTAATGCCAAGGCGTTGCTTTTTAAGCCCCAATCGCGCCAGCGGTTCCAGCAATAAGCGATTGCCGTCTGGTAAATCAATCCAAGTGGGCTTCTTAATATCTTCGGACAAACTACCAAGGCGCACATTCAGTCCCGCTTGACGCAGAATCGATGAGAGCCGGGCGATGTTCTGCAGATAAAACGTATTCCGAGTATGGCGCTCCGGAATCAACAGCAAATTTTTTGCTTCGGGGCAAATCTTCTCAATCGCGGCCATCGCAGCTTGCACTGCAAGCGGTAGCATTTCTGGGGAAAGGTTATTAAAACCGCCCGGAAACAAATTGGTATCGACTGGCGCTAGCTTAAAACCCGAGTTGCGTAAATCAACCGAGCAATAAAAGGGTGGTGTGTGCTCTTGCCACTCCAAGCGAAACCAACGCTCGATGGCAGGAGTTGCTTCTAATACCTTGGTCTCGAGTTCGAGCAAGGGGCCGCTAAGGGCAGTAATGAGATGTGGGACCATCTCACTATTGTAAGTTTTTTTATAAAAAAGGCATTGGATCCAAAGAACCCAATAAAAAGGCTAAATAGGCCACTAGGGCCTATTTAGCTTTAATAACACGCCTAATTAGGATTCGTAGGCTGTTTCACCGTGGGAAGCAATGTCCAAGCCTTCGCGCTCTTCCTCTTCCTTCACACGCAAACCAATCACGATATCGACCAGTTTGAATGCAACAACAGAGACTACGCCAGACCAAATGACGGTAGTAATAACGCCCTGAGCCTGCAACCAAACTTGGGTGCCCATGGAATACTCGGCTGCTGCTGCGTTAGCAACATAGTCCCAAATTCCAGAACCACCCAATGCGGGATCTGCAAACACACCGGTCAAGATTGCACCAATGATGCCGCCAACGCCATGGACTCCAAATACGTCCAAGCTATCATCTGCCCCAAGCATGCGCTTTAGGCCTGATACACCCCACAAGCAAAGTACGCCAGCAATCAGGCCGATAACGATCGCGCCCATTGGGCCAACAAAACCAGCGGCAGGGGTAATCGCTACTAAACCAGCAACGCAACCCGATGCGCCACCCAGCATGGAAGGCTTACCTTTGGTAATCCACTCAGCCAATGTCCAGCCTAATACAGCAGCAGCAGTAGCAACTAAGGTATTGAAGAAAGCCAATGCAGCAGTTCCGTTTGCTTCCAATGCCGAGCCGGCATTGAATCCAAACCAACCAAACCACAAGAGTGAGGCTCCAATCATGGTGTAAACCAAGTTGTGGGGCTTCATTGCTTCCTTACCAAAACCAATGCGCTTGCCCACCATGTAGGAGCCAACCAAACCAGCAATCGCCGCATTGATGTGAACTACAGTGCCGCCGGCAAAGTCAAGAACGCCCTTCTGCCATAACCAACCTGCTTTTGCAGTAATGGCTTCCAGTGAAGCCGCATCTTTGATATCGTCTGGACCAGGCCAGAACCAAACCATGTGGGCTACTGGCAAGTACGCAAAGGTAAACCAAAGAACCGTAAAGGCCAAGATCGCAGAAAACTTAGCGCGCTCTGCAAAAGCGCCCACGATTAAGCAGCAGGTAATGGTTGCAAAGGCCGCCTGAAATCCAATGAAGGTAAATTCCGGAATGACAACGCCCTTGCTAAAAGTAGCTGCCACACTATCTGGCGTCACTCCAGCTAAGAACAATCGATCTAATCCACCAATGAATGCGCTGCCTTCAGTGAACGCAAAGCTGTAACCATAAATGGTCCACAACACTGCAATCAGCGAAAACACCACCATGCACTGTACCAAGATCGACAGTACGTTTTTACTGCGCGTTAAGCCGCCATAAAACAAAGCGAGGCCAGGTAGCGTCATCAGCACAACCAATGCTGTAGACACCATGATCCAAACCGTATCGCCTTTATTTGGTACTGCCGCAACAGCAGCTGCTGCTGCGGGTGCCGCAGCAGCTACATCTGCCGCGTAAGCAGGCGCCATCGCTAACATGCCGGTTACGCCTAAAGCCAAAGCCTTGGCGCCTCCCGAAATGAGTTGTTTCATCCAAGTACGCATTTTGAACCCCTCTTTAAAGTGCGGCCGCGCCGGTCTCACCGGTACGGATACGAATGACGTGTTCAATGGGTGAGACAAATATCTTGCCGTCACCAATCTTGCCCGTGCGTGCTGATTTTTCAATTGCCTCAATCGCACGCTCCAAAATACCGTCGTCTACTGCAGCCTCGATCTTTACCTTAGGTAAAAAGTCGACTACGTACTCTGCACCACGATACAACTCGGTATGGCCCTTTTGTCGTCCAAAGCCCTTAACTTCTGTCACGGTAATGCCCGAGACACCCACTTCCGAGAGCGCCTCGCGCACTTCGTCAAGCTTGAAGGGCTTGATGACTGCGGTTATTAATTTCATACGTTTCTCCGTTAGGAAGGGTTATTAGAAAGTCTTGGTTAGAGAGACGATACCGGTTGCACCGCCTGTGTTTTTTCCTTGTGGATTTCTATATGAATAAACTCCATCTATTTTCTTTGCATTTGTATCAATGTATGCAATTGCGCCAGACAAGCCGCCGCCAAAATCTTTGGTTAAGCCAATCTTCCAGTCTGTATAGCTGTATGTGCTGGAATTTGAAACCCCACTTGGAGAGCCCGCAATATACTGGTAACCCACGTGGGCATTCAATCCAATACCCCAAATACCTGTGTCGTAATTAACAGTCAAATCGGGGTAGTACGATCCATTACTATCGCTATAACCAAATGTGTTTGATACTGCATACGAAAACTTAACAAATCCTGCAAATGCACCGGCCGTGAAGTTTTGCGCGGCATACAGTTCAGTTGTATTGGGATTGGTAGCGGTGAATCCTGTTGTTGGGTATGCGTACTGGAGTACTCCAAAGTCTGAGGCAAATCCTGGCGCAATCAATTCCTTCTTAAAGCCACCATAGAAATTCATTTCAATAGGTGCCGACGAACCCGGTACCGCATCGCTTAACCACGAAATCGAACTATTCCAGTTACCAATGTATAAACCACTCTCGTGTGCATAATCGAAACCACCCTGTATTGCTGGCTTGAAATTGGACTGACTGATACCACGGAAGCGGTAGTCACTGACTACTGTGACGTTAGCGGTGACTGGGCTCGGCTCTGGTGCTGGCGCAGCTTGTGCAAACACCGCTGGGGCAAAGAGTCCAGAAATTGCAGCAGCAATCGCGGTTTTTTGTAATGTGTTCATGGAATACTCCTGTTTAGGTTAAAAAGTTCGATTTCTAAAAATGTTTCAATCGTTTGAACCCATCTATGGCGGTTCATGGATCTCATAGTGATCCGCGTGACTGTTTCCAAATTCGGACTTTTCCCCCTTTTAATGCACATGCACCAAAATAGCTCATAAAATGGCACTGCTTTAGACCATAACGCTGTTTTAGGGGTAATTTGCCCTGATTTTTTATGATTTCGAGCCCCCTGAATTTCTGGAAACTTCTAAAATGAGGTGTTAATTCACACCAAACGGACATCATTCATGCAAAAGCCAGGACAAATCCTCGAGCAAATTCAGCGCATCGCTGAGGAGATGCAAAGCAAAGTGGGTGATGCTATTCGTAATTCACCTGCGCAAGAGATCGAGAAGAATGTGCGGGCCATGATGAATCAAGGCTTTCAGAAAATGGATTTGGTCACGCGCGACGAATTTGAATTACAAGCCAAAGTGCTCTCTAAAACACGTGAGAAATTAGAAGCGCTCGAGTTAAAAGTTGCTGAAATGGAAAAGCACCGCGTCTAGTTTTAAGACTCGTCCAAAATGATGGTCGCCGGAAAGTATTTCGGTGACAGCAAGAACCAAACAAATGTAATTGCTTGAGCAATCAAAAATACGCCTAGTGCGACATCAAATGCACCGGCATGCGACCAGCCTGCGGCAATTCCTAAATCGACTAAATAGCCAATACCCCACTGCACAATAAATGCGCCAATAAACAGGGATAAATTGTACGTAGTGCTAACGCGTCCCGAGTACGCTTTAGGAAAGTAAGTGACGATTAAGCTTTGTGCCAGCACATAAGAAGCGCATGCCACCGCCACCAAATACCACCAAGCCCAGCCCCATGGACCACGCCAATAAAATGCGCAGGCTTGCAACACGATCGATGCACCCACCATCCAGGTCATATAGCGCATGGTATCGATACCAATGCCGGCCAGTTTCGGCAAGATCCACGCATTCGTTAAATAGGCGCAGAGCAATACCGCATTAAAACCAAATAAGATTTGTGCAGCAGTGGTGGCGCTGTAATTCATCACTTGAATTAGCCATGGGCCAAACCACAGGGTTTGAATCGCAATAAATCCACCGTAGCAAAAAATACCGAGCGGCAGGATCCGCCAAAAAAAAGCATTCGTCATAATCGGGCGATAGCTTTTCCAAGAGAGGCTGGCTTTCTCATCCGAATCGATTTCATTAGCCAGGGAGTCTGGTTGTATTCCTGCTTTAATTGGCAAACCGATATACAAAACAAATATGGCAAGAGCGGATAAAACAGCCATCACAATAAATACGCCCCGCCATCCAATAAAGGGAAGCACTTCATGTACTGGCCAGCTTGTCATTAAGGCGCCAAAGGTACCAAACACCAACATGGCGGAGACCAATTGGGGTTGCTGTTCTGCTGGAAACCAGGTTCGAAAAGCAGAGAAGGCGGACATTAAACACGCTGACACACCAATTCCGATGCAAACCCGTCCGATAACCAAGGTTAAAAATTGATCAGCGAAGGCAAAAATCAGAGCGCCAATAATGGCAAAGCTCATTAATGCCATTTCAGTTGCGCGCGGCCCAAAACGATCAAGCGCCAATCCCACTGGGATTTGCGTCATACCAAAACCAATAAAGTAGGCAGAAGACAAAAAGCCCAGCTCGGTATGACTCAAATGCAAATCACGAATGAGCTCAGGAGAAATAACGGCATTAATAGAACGGAAGGCATACGAGATGATGTAAGCCAAGGCAAAGGTCATGAACACGCGCAATGCGTAGCGGCCCTGCAGTGGCAACTGTATCGCCTGCTGCGGATCGCGATACCAATGCAAATTCATTTATTGCACCCGGAACTCATCAAAAAATGGATCCCACTTTTCTGCAGTAAGTTCAGACTGAAACGCCTTCCCATTCGCAGGCGCTAAGATCAACAGTGATTGTTGATAAATGCGACTACCGCCCTCAACATCCGGCCGCATAATCCAGCGTACCCGCATCCAGCGCTTGCCGCTTGGATTCTGGATTTCAAACAAATAGTCTTCAGCCAATCCCTTGCTACGACTCGGCCCTGCAATTACATACTGGGATGGGTGTTTCATTGGTGTAGTTTGAAGTGCATTGGCTGACTGCAAGATGGCTTTTTGTACTTGTTCTAGCAAGGCACCTGCTTGAGCGTTGATGCTCGATGGCACCGCAATCGTAGTGATTGACATGATCGCATCATCAATCTGTACTACTTCCAGAGTTTGCTGTAACTCGAGTCCAGCATAGGGCAGGGTCCGCTCTGCCTGCTTGGGCTTTTCGGGAAAGAGCGCGGTGTAGCCGAGGCGTTCGGTATTGACTGTACGCCAATCCAACTTCGGGCTACAGCCCAGAATGGCCGCGCCCACCAAAATGATTCCAACTGCTTTTACCGAAGCTCGCGATTGAATCGGCAGGCTGAATATCCTAAGACTAAACAACCCCTGCTCCATGAGCCTGCTGGTCAGCATGGTAACTTGAGCGAACCATTGCGCCGACTGCCGCATGGGTAAAGCCCATGGCATAGGCTTCGCGCTCGAATTCCTTAAATACGTCTGGATGGACGTAACGCTGCACTGGTAAATGGTGGCCCGATGGCGCCAAGTACTGACCAATGGTCAGCATGTCGATGTTGTGCGCACGCATATCACGCATCACCTCCAGAATTTCGTCATCGGTTTCGCCAAGGCCAACCATTAGTCCACTCTTCGTTGGAATCGAAGGAAAACGCTCCTTAAAGTCCTTCAGCAATAACAATGAGTGAGCATAATCTGCGCCGGGACGAGCCTGCTTGTATAGCCGAGGCACCGTTTCTAGATTGTGGTTCATGACATCGGGTAAGCCCATCGCGGTGTTGGCAGAAAACACATCTAATGCCTTTTCTAAACGACCCCGAAAATCAGGCACCAATACTTCAATGCGTGTTTTTGGTGACAAGCTGCGTGATTGCGATATGCAATCCACAAAATGCTGCGCGCCGCCATCACGTAAATCGTCGCGATCCACGCTGGTGATCACCACGTAATTTAATTTAAGGGCAGCAATTGTGCGTGCTAAATTGTGCGGCTCATTCGTATCAAGGGGATCGGGGCGGCCATGGCCAACATCGCAGAAAGGGCAACGGCGGGTGCACTTATCACCCATGATCATGAATGTAGCCGTGCCGCTACCAAAACATTCCCCAATGTTCGGACAGCTAGCTTCCTCGCAAACTGTAACTAATTCATTCTCACGAAGAATTTTTTTGATTTCAGCAAAGCGGGAATTATTCGATGCCGCCTTAACCCGAATCCAATCAGGCTTTTTGAGGACTTGCTCGATCGGCACAATCTTGATCGGAATGCGTGCCGTCTTTTCAGCCGACTTTTGCTTTCGCAGCGGGTCGTACTCTGGGGCGGATTGCACCTCAATACTGGATTTATTTACTGTCATGGTTTCCTATATGCACTACACATCACGCAATTGGGGTTAACTGCCGCCGCAGCTGACTGATTAGGCGCTGAGCGACCGATGCCATATTGTCTTCGATCCCCAATGTTCTCATATCTACCGTACGCAATCCCGCATAGCCACAAGGGTGGATTTGCTGGAACGCCGCCAAATCCATATTCACATTGAGGGCAAGACCATGATACGAACAATGCCGCGTTACTTTTAAGCCCAATGCTGCAATCTTAGCGCCATGCCACTCGGATTCGCCCTGAAACGATGGAGCGATGTAGATACCGGGGGCTCCAGCCTCGCGAACTGCCGGCAATCCGTATTCAGCCAAAGCATCCATGACCGCCTGCTCAATTCGGTAAACGAACTCTTTAACATGCAGACCATAGCGGCGAAGATCTACTAGTAAATAGATAACGAGCTGTCCGGGGCCGTGATAGGTAATCTGCCCACCCCGATCCACCTGAACCAAAGGAATGGTGCCATCTGCAGCGTGCAAGTTGGCAGGATCGCCTGCGAGCCCCAATGTAAAAACCGGGGGATGCTCTAGGACCCAGATTTCGTCTAGGGTCGATGCAGTGCGCTCTTTTGTAAATAAACGCATGGCGTCATACGTTTTTACATAATCCACTACGCCAAGCTGTCGAATGGCTATAGTCATGCCATTTCAACTAGAGAACAATGCTAACGAGAGGGTGGGTTGATAAGGTGCGATAGAGCTCATCCAGTTGCTCGCGACTGGTTGCATTGATGCTGAGCGTCAGCCCCATGTATTTCCCATTTTGAGATGGCCGCTTCTCGACGGTTTGTTCATCAAAAATCGGGTCAAACTGTTTAGCAATGTGAACCATAGCCGGTAGAAATTCAGGGGCGTCTTTCCCCATAACCTTAATCGGAAAAATAGAGGGGTATTCAATCAGTGATTTTTCTTCCATAGCCCTTACCCTTGATGCGGCCAAGCTGGCTGACCTAGCCACTCGCCCAAAATAATATTCCGAATGCAGTGTAATTTACGATGAAAAAAATGATCTGCGCCCGGCACTACTTGGATGGTTAGCTCTTGTGGCCTAGCCCAATCAAATACGTTTGCCAAGGGAATAGTCTCGTCCAGTTCGCCATGAATCATGATCGTATCTTTCGGCACATCGAGCAATTCCCATTTACCTGCAGCACTACCCACCATAACAAAACGTTCCGCAGGACGTCCCAAATCGGCCAAGGCCTTAATCAAATGGCTGCCGACAAAACTACCAAATGAGAAGCCTGCGACCACGAGTGGCAAGGTCGCAACCGAATTCGTCCAGATGTACTGCTCGGTTAATTCATTATTCATCCATGTGTGTGGGTGACGCATCCAATCTGATACATGCAGCAAGTCCGCTAGTTCACCAACGCCCTCATCATGAACGCCGGCTGTACCTCCAACGCCGCGAAAATTGGGGCGCACACTGACATAACCCAATTGATTAAATGCCCGAGCAATGGTTTTTGCAACCTTGTTATCCATAGTTCCGCCCAGTAAAGGGTGTGGGTGGGCAACCAAAGCAAGGCCGCGCACCATAAAACCTGGATCACTTTTGAGCAAATCAGGTAAGTCAATTGCCATTTCGATTGGGCCAACGATGCCATCAATTGAAATCACTTGGGTACGGCTATTCATGCGCGCATCTTTTTAGAGGAAGAAAGATTAAGCAGCCAGCAAACGTTCAACCGGCTTCCCTTTAATTAAATGGGATTGAATGATCTCTTCAATATCATCCGTATCAATAAAGGTATACCACGTACCTTCTGGGTAGATCACCATCACCGGCCCAAGATTACACGCATCCAGGCAGCCTGCTTTATTGACCCGAATCTTGCCTGCGCCAGAAAGTCGCAGCTCTTTAATGCGACTTTTGGCGTAGGTGAATAACTCGAATGCATTGTGCTGAGCGCAGCAATTCTCGCCATTACTGCGTTCATTAAGACAAAAAAAGAGGTGGTGTTTAAATGGCATATAAAAATTATATCGGTCGTTTCGTTATTCGGGTAGCGAACTGATTTTGCAACACCCAAACCATTGCAAACGGAAGCCAAAGGAATGAGGCCCATTTCATTAGATCATTGAAATGAAGGAGACGACCCTGAAACCATGCCTTTAAAGTCAAGGTAAAGTAAGGATTGTCAGGAAACAAGTTAACCAGCAAGAGCATGGCCGCCAGACAACCCAAGCCAATCCATAAGCGATAAATACTGCCCAAGCGCATTGCCCATAGTAGTAAAGCGCTCCCAACCAGCATACCCCAAATGGCACCCGTAGTCAGCCAGGCCAAACTAAATTCACCACCAAACTGCAAACCAGTGAAGAGGCTCTTAACCAATACCGAAGCGCCGAGCAAACTCATAAGTAATCGCCATTGCGGGGCTTTGGCTCGCATTCCGAGGGAGAGGATCAGCCCAACCCCAAGCCAGCAGCTAGTGGTAATCAGTCCCTCGCGTAGCATCTGATTCATGACTAAGGTTCCCCAATCTGCTGCGCCGATGAGCTGTCGCCATGCCCCCATGCCAAGCCATGCGCTTTGGGGGTAAATTTGCGCCCACGGAAAAAGGATGAATAAGGTCGCTGCGCCCCAGTTGAGCCCAAACCACATATCAAATTGGCGCCGCAGGGCGCTGCCAGAAAGCCATTGAGGCCCTAGCGGAACCGCTAATAGAGCGCCAATAAAACTACCCAGTACGTTAGCCCACCAATCAGTTTGGCTAGGGATTCGGGTGGGTAGCCAGGTTTGTAAACTTTCTACACCCGCAGCAAGTAGTGCGCAGCAAACCATTGCAATCGACAAAGCGATGAAACGCCGCCAGCGCGGGAAGACAGCACACACTAACAAGAATCCCAAAGGGATATACGCTAATACATTGGTCACAACATCAAACAGGGGAATGAAGCGCGGTAATGGGGCTGAAATCCAAGCCGTTCCCTTCACCCCATTTTGAAAATAAAAATCAAATGGATTGAGGCTGGTGTAAATAATCAACAAACCATAGATTAAGGCCATGGCTCGCGCCAGCGGCATGGCCTGCAATGGCCATATCAATTTACGCGGACGGGGATTTTGCCCTGATTCTGCTGACATCCTGCAATTTTAGGTCAGACCTTTCTACAATAGTGAAATGAATGGAAACTGCATCCTCGAGCGCGTCGCTGAAACACGGTCAACCAACGATGACCTCATGGCACGGTGGCGGGCTGGCATACTGATTGATCCGGTTGCCCGCCTGAGTAAAAAACAGACCCATGGCAAAGGGCGCGCCGGGAGAACTTGGTATGCCCGTGCCGAGGACTCACTGTCTTTTTCCTTAGCATTCCCTTTTCAAAAAAGCCCTGCTGCATTAAGTGGCCTTAGCTTGGTTGCTGGCTTGGCAGTCATTGATGGCATCTGCAGCGCACTCAACACAAGTGAACGCGTTCTCTATCAGCAAGGACTCCGCTTGAAATGGCCCAATGACATTGTGATCGGTCATGCAAAGCTCGGCGGTATCTTGATTGAGGGCGGTCAAACTGCGCCTACCGAACCAAGCTGGATGATTATTGGGGTTGGTCTTAACATGCACTCCCATATCAGCGATGCCGCTGAATTAAAAGCCATTCACTCCGGCCCCATTGGCGGACTAGACCAACTGTTAATGCAGGGGCAGGCGCTACCGGATCAGGATTACATATGGCTTAATTTAGTCAATGCATTTGAGCGTCTCTGCACTGAGTTTGATCAGCATGGCTTTGAGCCTTTTATAGAGCGGTGGTCGGATTGGGATGCCTATCAAGGTGAGCCTGTTTTTACAAGCGTGCGCGGAGAGAAAAACATTGAGGGCGTAGCATCAGGTATCGACCATACTGGGGCGTATCAAATTCAAACGGACCATGCTCTCGTTGCGGTTCATGCCGGCGACGTATCGCTGCGCAGGCAAGCATGAGCATGTACCTCCTGTTTGATGTCGGCAATACCCGCCTGAAATGGGCGGTGGTGGAGTCGCAGCAAAATCCGATTGACCGCAATAAAAAGCTTTGGCTTTACTCTGGAGCCATTGACACCCAATTACTGCTTTCCCCAGATCACTGCGCTGAGTTAGCCCATTATATTTTGCAAACAATTCCAAGGCCTGATGCCATTGGTGTGTGCTGCGTTGCTGCAGAAGAATGCGCTGTCAATCTCAAGCAGTTATTCGTGCAATGGCAAGATGTGGCCTGGTTTCGCTTATACGGAAACTCTGCTGTTAATGGTCTACGTTCACGCTATACCGAACCTGCACAGCTTGGTGCGGATCGGTGGGCTGGCCTAATTGCTGGGCGCACTTTATCAAGCGGTAATAGCATTATTGTCAATGCCGGCACCGCTACTACGATTGATTTCTTAGGAGCTAATGGCATTCATCAGGGGGGCTGGATTATTCCTGGATTAGGCTTAATGCAATCGAGCTTGGCTTTGCATACTGCAAAGCTGCCAACCACCAGCGAGGCAGAGCGAGTGGATGGCTTTGGATTATCGACGGATGCGGCAATTTATAAGGGCTGCCTTGCAGCCCAAGTGGGCGCTATTCATGAAGCATTGCACGTCGCCAAAGAAATGCACCAGCCGATTGATCGCATTTGGATTGATGGCGGGAATGCAAAAAATATTACTGCCGAACTAAAACTTCACAGTCTCTCTCATGCGATTTCCATTGAGGCCATCAATGGCCTTGTGCTGCGGGGAATTTGGTCTTGGATGCGCCAAGAACTACGCTAACTCACTCGCTGCGAATACGCCCAAGCAGGCTCGTGGTGGAGCGCTCGTATATAAAAGGAATGGCAATCGCAGTTCCGCCCCAGCTTTTAACTAACCGAGTTTCCTCTAGTGTGTCGATTGCGTAATCACCGCCCTTGACATAGATCTCAGGTCGCACGCGTTTGAGTAACTCGACTGGCGTTTTTTCTGGAAATAGCACTACCAAATCAACGCTCGCCAATGCGGCCAATAGCGCCTGCCGATCTGCCTCAGCATTGATCGGCCTATCATCGCCCTTACCTAGCATTTTGACTGAAGCGTCGGTATTCACACCCACCACCAGACTACCGCCCAGCTTGCGTGCTTGATCTAAATAACTGGCATGCCCGCGATGCAAGATATCAAAGACGCCATTCGTAAAAACGATCGGACGTGGCAGCGTAGCTAGTGCGGTCGGCAGGTCATCTGGATGGCATATTTTTGACTCGAAACTGGGTTTGCTTGGAATGGTCATTGCAATCAATCGTCTACTTAAATGGTTTCAATGTTTTTTAGTAAGACTACAGCATGTTGCTGAATCTGTTTTTTCTCGGCATCGTCAATCCGCTTAAAGTTTGCAGTCATTAGGCGAGTACGTGGATTTTTTTCAAACTCAGACTGATGGTTCATTAAAAAATTCCAATACAAGGTAGTGAACGGACACGCATTCTCACCCACACGCACATCCGGTTTATATGGGCAATGGCCACAGTAATTACTCATGCGCTTAATGTAAGCGCCACTGGAA
>JBIPON010000103.1:0-5896 GCA_044379065.1 Polynucleobacter sp.
TTTAACAAGCGTGGCTTGTGCTTCCTAGTAAAGATATAAAAATCAATTATTAAAAGAAAGAAAAGATGTGCTGATTAAAAGCGATAGCTTTTATGAAAGCACAGCAAGCAACGAAGTTGATTGCTATTAAGTATCACTTAAGTAATGCTTAAAAATTAGGTAGTAGTTAAAAATCACCACATCAAAAGCATAAGTACTTCAGCAAAACAAATAGCAACACATCAAATCAGTTGTATAAGCTGAAATTTCATACATTACGCTATGTGAGTACTGATACAGCGTCAAACAGCTTATAGACGGTATTAGATAGGGGTTTATTAAAAAGCAACCTTTTGAACCAAAGAAAATTAGTAGTTTCTTTGTTCTTTGAGCTAAGTCTTTGAATTTTGGAAAAGATTTTTAAAGACACAAATAGGTAGGAATAAGACGTAAAAGAAAACACAATGAGAACAACAAATTATTTGATGAAGAACGAAAAATGGCACAAGCAAAAACACTTACACAAAATGAAATTGATCAAGTACTGCGTTATATCGCAACAAAGCAGAGATACGCTATTAGGAATAGGGCATTACTGCTAACAAGTTTTTATAGTGGTATGCGTGTAGGTGAGATAGCTAGTTTGACGATTAGTGATGTACAAAACGACGACGGCAATATTAAAAATGAAATACGACTAAGTGCCAGTCAAACAAAGGGCAATGTTGGAAGAGTCGTATTTGTTAATGAAAAACTGCGGACAGAGTTAGATAACTATCTACGCAACAGACGAATTAAAGATAAAGATAAGCCACTGTTTTATACAGAAAAGAGAGAAGGCTTTAATGCCAATACACTGACACAGTGGTTCTTTTGGTTATACAAAAAAGCAGGCATTAGTTCTGCTTCATCACACAGCGGACGGCGAACATTTATTACGAACTTAGCGAACAAAGGTGTAGGCGTTCGCGTGCTAGCAAGTTTGGCTGGACATAAATCAATTAATACAACAATGATTTATATAGACACGAATGATGAGATTAAAAGGCGTGCTTTAGGTTGAATCCATCATGTGACATTTTGGCATTCTCCCAATTTGGTAGGCAGTTAATATTGTTAGCGATGAATCAGGGGGAGATATCAAGTCGGTTGGGGCCAACTTTTAAGCCGCCACAATCTTTCCTGTTTTTGGTTGCCTTAACTAGCTCCTCATAATTCTGTTTATTTTGTTCGGCGTGATATCTTGGACTGAAAACGATGCCTTCATATCCCTGAGTTGCGCAGCGCTTTGATCTTGCTTGATATCATCTTGATCGAAGTGGGCTAATGTGCGGGGTTAATCGCCCCGGCTTCCTATTGCATTGCCTTCTTCAGATGCTTTCCATAGCCTGAATTTGTATAGCCAGCTCCTCAGCTTGCTTTGAAATTGCACTAGCGGCAATGACATCGCCCAAACTACCCATCGTGGCTGGGCCCAGCATCCATAAATTATTCCAGGCCTGTAAGTTTGGCTTTATTACATTGAGGTTTGTACCGACTGCTATGGCCGTGCCCAGGGGGTCCGGGATCGCAATCGCATCGGCGATCAGCCTATTAAGAAATGAGTCTGTTCCAACGCCAGTGCAATTGATAATTCGCTCGGCCTGAATGCTGTGGCCGTTATTTAGTTTTGCCGTTATCCCGCGCCCCGAGCACTCTACTTGCTTTGCCCGCCCCACGACAAACTGGATTTGATGATTTGCCTTGAGCTCTTCGTATGCTTTTATTGTTTGAGGGGAAGCGCGAAACCGATATAAAGACCATGCCCATCCTAGGCGCTTAAACACAATTTGCCGCTGATGCGGTGTAAATTGCTGCCAAATCGAGTTTAGGTTCGGTCTTAACTCTTCCCAAGCACTTTGCCATTTTGTAGTTGTTGTCGGTGCCGGCGGCAAGTATTGGCGCATAAAGCGGAGTAGCTTGGCTGGAGTTAAATTCGTCGGCCAGTTCGGCTGCTTTTGTCTAATCCATTGCGCTTGCGATGGCGGGAGCAATGGTCTTGGTCCCACCACAGTAATCAGACCACGATGCCCCTGCGCAGCTAATGCGTAAATTGCATCCAATGCCGTGAGGCCTCCGCCGAGCAGCATGATACGCTCCTCTACACCAATGGATGAGAGGTAATGCCCCGTCCATGGATTTTCAATCATCCGTTTAGACGCTTGTTCGCTGCGCTCTGTCTGTATAGGGCATGGCCAGGTTGGCGGCGAATTGCCAGTTGCAATAATGCCCTTCTCTGCGTAGATAACACCGCCATCAGTAGTATCCAACTTCCATAATTTGTGTTCCTGATTGAGGGCGCATACTTTACTTTGTATGCGCTGAATTTTATCGAAGCCAATTTCTGCAGCAATCAGCTCAGAAATATAGCGCCCGAAATCGGCGCGACGATAAAAAAATCCCGCACTTGTTTTTGCTTCGGGGTCATCTATGTTTGCTTCGGCCCAGCGCGCAAAATGCAAGGGGTCTTCTGAGAAAACAATCGGCAAATCTTCGCGTACGTTGAGCCGAAAGAATGGGCTTATACAACCATAAGCGTTGCCTTTGCCCAAGGATCCGGGCCCGACGATGGTAAGCGAGTCTGCCGCGATACCCTTACGCACGAGATGAATGGCCGTAACTGCAGCGGCAAAGCCATCACCGATGATTATTAGCTTGCGTTTATCCTGCATTATTTTAAGAATTGCCTTGCTTGCATTGCCTGCCCAGTGCGCCGCCTTGACTTGCCGACTGAATTAAATTTGCTTACTGTTTTCCTGGCGCAGATTCTGGCGCTACTTCGCCTTTGCTTTTGGTGGCATCCACACCAAGTGCCTTGAGTTTGCGGTACAAATGCGTGCGCTCAAGCCCGGTGTATTCTGAGATGCGAGTCATGCTTCCACCCATAATTTGCATCTGATGCTCAAAATAGGCTTTTTCAAAGAGATCTCGTGCCTCGCGCAAAGGCAGATCAAAATACATCTTAGCAATGCCACTAATATACTCGCCTGTTGGCGCCGTCATGGCACTAGCCACGGGCTTCACCTCAGCGATCGGCCTAGAAGATGCTAATGCGGCCGGTGCTTCCTCGGCCTGTGCCTGCTTGGGCGCACTTTCAAGCGCCTTGTTCACTGTCTTTAGCAGTTTTTGCAGTGCAATTGGTTTTTCTAAAAAATTAAGGGCGCCAATACGGGTTGCCTCTACTGCAGTATCAATCGTGGCATGGCCCGACATCATCACTACTGGCATGGTCAGCTGCCCGCTATTGGACCACTCTTTCAGTAAAGTAATGCCGTCTGTGTCGGGCATCCAAATGTCCAAGAGAACCAAATCGGGTCGCATTTGCTCGCGTACTGTTCGCGCCTGTATTGCACTCTCTGCCGCATACACGGTATGGCCCTCATCCGTCAGAATCTCATTGAGAAGCTCACGAATGCCCATTTCATCGTCGACCACCAAAATACTCGCCATGGCTAAGCTGCCTCTTTCGCTAGATTCATAAACAAAATAGACACCTGTGCGCCCACTACCGCATCCCCTTGCATTCGATTTCGAATCTCAATTTTTGCACCATGATCATCCACAATTTTTTTCACCACCGCAAGGCCTAAACCGGTACCCTTCGTTTTTGTTGTGACGTAAGGCTCAAAGGCTCTTGCTAGTATCTTAGCTGGAAATCCCGTTCCCGAGTCAGCAATACTAAATCGCACCGCTTTTTGCATCACACCATTGGCCTGTTTGTAGGGAACTGCTTCGGTTGTAATCGCGACGGACGCCCCAGTGCGTTGACCCTCTAAGGTCGAATCTTGCGCATTCTGTAAGAGATTATGAATCACCTGGCGCAGTTGTGTGGGATCGCCCAAGATTTCTGGGCAGGCTAAGTCGAGCGATACTTCCATGGGGCTACCCTCATACAACACCAGAATTTCCTGAATTAACTGATTAATCGAAACCGGCCGTAACTGTGGCGCCGGCGTCTTTGCGAAGTCCCGAAAATCATTCACCATCTGCTTCATTGCCTCTACTTGGCCAATAATAGTGGCGGTACTCCGATTCATCATTTCTTCCTGCTCGGGACTTACCTTACCCGCTAGTTTTTGCTGAAGCCGCTCAGCGGACAGCTGGATTGGTGTCAATGGATTCTTAATTTCATGGGCTAGGCGTCGCGCAACCTCACTCCACGCGATTGAGCGCTGCGCCGTGACCACGTCGGTGATGTCATCAAACACAATCATATTGAGCCCTGGGGCTAACTCAGTACCGCGCACAAAAATAGTGACGCCAAGCTCTTGGTCAAACTCACTGCTTGCATGCAGCTGAATTTGTTTTTGCCATACCCGAGCCCCAATCTGGGGGGCTTTGTCTGTGGCGGGCAAATCCTTGGTCGCTCCAGGCCCCACCGTCATTTGCATGGCAGCGAACCCCTCTTTTACTGCCGCCTCAAATTCAGCCAAAGCAGGAATTTGGCTCAGCGCTTTGCCAGTGAGCTGGGTTAGGTCGTGTCTAAAAATAGAGTCGGCTCCAGCATTGCTCGAAACCAGCTTAAAGCCATCATCAAAAATACAGACCCCTGCCGTTAAATTGCTTAATACCGTCTCCAAAAATGATTTGGATTCCTGCAGCGAGGTTCGGGTGTCGGCCAACTGCCGCGTCATAACATTAAATTGACGTGTCAACATTCCTAATTCATCGCCCGTATCTAGTTCCGGCTTGGGAGAAAGATCGCCTTGCGCAACTGCCTGCGTTCCGCGCAGCAGCATGAGCAGTGGGCGCGCCAGCTGCCTACCCAGCAAAAGGGCCAAGGTAACCGCCACAAATAAAGCAAAAAAGAGGGTGAGCGTGAGGGTGCCAATGTACATTTGGCGCAGGCCCGTTCGGCCCAGGGATTTTTCTTGGTAATCGCTATAGGCTGCTTGTACGGCGAGCGTGTTTTTTGTAATTTCGTCCGGAACCTTTTTAATTAGCTGCAAATACCAGAGCTCGCGTTGGTACTGCAGACTAAGCCCAAAGCCTTGGCCGCTAGACTTTTCTTTTACGAGCGGAATGACCGCCTTCAATCGATAGTCTTGGGTGCCCTGCAACTCTTCTATAAAGCCAACGCCATTGACTTTGTTGGCCTGGCTCATCATTTCTGCGCTTGGCGCCACTGCCATGCTCGATGCGACGCTTGATGATGCGGTAGCAACTACGGCTTGCCGCGCATTGAAAATCGTAATTTCTTGAATGCCAAACTGATCGCGCATACGGGAAAGCAATAAGGTTAGCTCTGCTGGGCTGGCTTGATTTGGAATACGCTGTACTTGGTCCGCAACAATGCGGCCCTCATCTTGCAACTCTTGCAAGGAAGCGCTTAATGTCGCGCGCCCAAGCTCGAGCCCAGCCTCTAGGGCTGATTCCACCTTCACATCAAACCAAGTATCAATACTGCGCGACACGAACTGCAAGGAGACGCCATACAGAATCAGTCCGGGAACTACGCCCACGAGGCCAAAAATCATCGCAAGCTTCGCAATTAGGCGCGTGCCGAAACGGCCTTTTTTCCAGCGAATGGTAATCACAACGACCAAAATCACGATAACCAGTAGCAAACAAATGCCGACCACCACATTGGCGGCGTAAAGCCAAATAAAGTAATTATCGAAAAAAGTTGTGTTTGAAGTGGCCGTGGATAGCAACACCAACAAGGCAAGTGCAAAGATGCCGGTGGCGGCAGTTGCTATTGGAAGCGCACGGCGCTTCCAGGCAGGCCTATCGAAACGAAACAAGCTCATCTTAAGACGCTCACTCTTGGCGCTTCAATACCGTTTGCGCATCGGGTGTAAACGTAAAGCGAGTCCAATCACTAGAGACGTTCCATGTTCTATTGTTGAGTGCATTGACCTGAAATGGCTTTGGTAGC
>JBIPON010000237.1:0-3973 GCA_044379065.1 Polynucleobacter sp.
TGCCCTATCTGCGGCGGCCAAAAAGGGCGACAAAGTGGCCCTTCAGGTATGGGACGATTTCACCACCCAACTTTCCTGCGGCCTGGCGAACTGCATTTGGTTGCTGAACCCGGACACGATCGTGATTGGCGGAGGCATATCGAACGCAGGCTCCCAGTTGTTGGTCCCGCTGAGAAAAAAGCTCAAGGCCCAGCTTCATAAAACCTTCAAGCACAGGCTTCGGGTTGTTCGTGCCCGATTCGGTAATGGTGCAGGAATCATCGGCAGTGCGGCAGTCGCTTTGGAACGTTTTAAGTCGATCTCTTACTAGTCATTACGGACTATATGCCGGATGCGGCTGCAGTGGTAATAATTCACTGTAAACCACCATTACACACCTTCAATCCCCTTACCGCTTCACCTACTCAAAACCAATCATGCACTTTTTGTGTAACACCCATAAATTTCCTAAGTCCATCTTTGCAGCCAGCTTTTCCATGATAATTGCCAGCGCCGATGCCTCAGCATCGGTTGCCCGTAGTTGGTCGGTGGTCGAGACTGCCAAAGACAATGGCCACAGGCTCAGTGTCGTGCCAGCGCCAGCCAAGGCTTCGGGATCCGCCGAGAATGCCATCGTCTGCGATCCATCCAAGACCTTTCAGGAAATGGTCGGCTTCGGTGGCGCACTCACCGAATCCTCGGCTTGGGTCCTCGCGCAGTTGCCTCAGGAGCAGCGGATGGAAATCCTCCGCCGCTACTACGACCCCAAGGAGGGAATCGGCTACACCCTGGCCCGCACCCACATCAACTCCTGCGACTTTTCGCTGAACATGTGGTCACTAACCCCGACCCCTGGTGACTATGATCTGCACGATTTCACGCTCGCGCCGATGCGTCGCTGGATCATGCCGCTGCTCCACGACGCCCGCAAAGTCGCCGGAGCGGACCGCTTCAAATTGATGGCGTCCCCATGGAGCCCGCCCGCATGGATGAAAACCAACAACCGCATGGACGATGGTGGTTTCCTTCGCTGGGAATACCGTCCGGCTTGGGCTAACGTGTTTGTGAAATTTGTTCAAGCAATGGCCAAAGAGGAGAAAATTCCGATCTGGGCGCTCTCCGTGCAGAACGAGGTCGACGCCCATCAGACATGGGAGTCCTGCAAATACAGCCCCGAGCACGAGCGCGATTTTGTGCGAGATTTTCTCGGCCCAGCATTGCACGGCGCGGGCCTCGCGGATGTGAAACTCCTAACCCTCGATCACAACCGCGACTTGATCGAAAAATACGCCGACGCCCAACTCGGCGACCCCGCCACCGCCAAATACATTTGGGGCATGGGACTTCACTGGTATGTGAGTGATGACTACGCGGCCTCGGCGCGCGTCAAAGAGAAGTACCCCGACAAGCACATCCTTTTCACTGAAGGTTGCGTCGAAGGCGCTCCCGGCAACATGGGCAAATGGGAGAATGGAGAACGCTACGCCCGCAATATCATCGGCGACTTCAGCAACTGGGTCTGCGGCTTCATCGACTGGAACATCGTCCTCGATCAGCGCGGCGGACCGAACCATGTCGGCAACTTCTGCGATGCCCCCGTTATCGTCGATACGAATACCAAAAAAGTCACCTACGGTCCCTCGTTTTACTACCTCGCCCACTTCAGCAAGTTCGTCCAACCCGGTGCCCGACGGATTCACTCACAAGGTGGCCCCCAGGGGATCCAGTCCATCGCCTTCAGTAACCCTGATGACACGCTGGCGATCGTGGTGGTGAACCCGACCGAGCAAGCCGTGAGCTTCACGCTCGATGTCGCCGGTGAAGGTGCGGCGTGCAAGATTCCCGCGCGTGGAATTCAAACCTATCACAAAGCTTCCTTATGAAACAAAACCAATTCATCAAACAAAATCCCAAACCAATGAAATCCAAATCGAATAATCCCATGCTCCGTAAAAGCAACTTCGGTGCCCCACTCGTCACAGCCTTCGTCCTCGGATTCAGCGCGTCGTTCAGCCATGCGGATGATAACATTTGGACCGGAACCACCAGTTCGGATTGGAATGACGCGACCAACTGGTCACTGGAAGGTGTGCCGGATACTCTCTATCTCGACAACGCGGTTGTTTCAACGACCACTCCCAACATCGCGACGATCACCGCTGATATCGCTTTTATCCCGAATGACATCAACGTGACCGGAGGCGGCCGAATCGATCACCGCGCGGGTATTGCCGGCACTGCTGGTGGTGCTTGGATGGCCGTCGGAATGGACAACACGCCAAGCTTTTACAACCTTGCCGACACCTCGACCGTGGGCACTGGAATCAGTGGCTATGCACTAGGCTCAGGAACTCTGAATGCCACCGGAAATCTCAACTTGGCCGCATGGGGTGGCAACCGCAACGGGACCATGAACATCAACACGACGGGTTCCTTGAATGTCACAGGGACACTTCGTATCGGTAACGACAACGGTTCCGTCGGCGTGATGAATTTGGAGTCGGGTTCGGTCATTCTTTCTCACACTGGTTGGGGAGCAGACGAGACCCACATTGGCCATGGTGGAGGCGTCGCAACATTGAATATTGCAGGTGGCTCATTGAGCGCATCGAGGAATTTCCGCCTCGGGAATGATCGCGGAAACGGAACGATCAATATCACAGGTGGCTCGCTTACCGTCGCGGGAACCGATGATGTCTTCATCGGTCGCGACAAGGGCACTGCTGTGGTCAACCAATCAGGCGGTGTGGTCGAATTTAACCACAACACCTTTATTGCCAATGGAAATAATCAGAGCGACCCCACGACTGGCACATACAATCTCAGCGACGGCACTCTCAATGTTAAGCGCGAGTTCGTGATTGGTCGCGAGGGTGCCAACGGGACTCATATCGGCACCCTAAACATGACGGGCGGAACGATCACTAAGACCGGAGATGAGAAGATGATCGTCGGGCATAACAATGGTACAGGCTATGTCTTGCACAGCGGCGGAACGATCTACGTGAATCAAAACGAATTGTTCATTGGCAATGAGAACGCCGGTGCACTGGGAACCTACACCCTTAGTGGCACAGGCGCGCTCAATGTCGCCAACGAACTCGTCGTGGGACGCGAAAGCGGCACTGGCATTTTGAACGTTAACGGCGGCGCGCTCACCACCTCCGGCAACGGCAACATGTATGTCGGACGCCGCAATGGCACCGGAACCTTAAACCAGACGGCTGGTGTGATCAGTGTGATCAGGGAATTCGGCGTGGGAACGCGTGACGACAACAAGATCGGCACAGGTACCTACAACCTTAGTGGAGGCTCCTTGACAGTGGCGAACAACATCTTCCTTGGCAAGGAACAAGGGTCATCCGGAACCCTTAACATGACAGGCGGAACCTTGGGGACCAACGAAAGCCTGCGCATCGGGCACAACCAAGCGACGGGAGTTTTATCGCAGAGCGCTGGCACGGTGAATGTGCAAAACGAGGTCTATGTCGGCAATGAGAGCAATGCCTCATCGGTTGGAACCTATTCCCTGAGCGGAACGGGTGTGCTCAATGTCGGCAATGAAGTGCATATCGGCCGCGACAACGGCACTGGCACTTTCAATCTCAATGGCGGCACTGTGAACGCGACCAAGATCTCAGGTGGAAATGGCAACGCGACCGTCAACTTCAACGGCGGCGTCTTGAAAGCAAAAAAGGATGAGAGCAACCTCATCGAAAATCTCGACGTGGCAGATGTGCAGAGCGGCGGACTCAAGATCAACAGCAACGGCTTCAATGTGAGCACCAGTCAAGTTTTCACCGGTACCGGCGGCTTGGAAAAATTGGGAGCGGGTCAACTCACTTTGAGCAGCGCGAATACCTATGCAGGAACCACGACGGTTGCCGAGGGTGCATTGCGCATCGAAAAGACCGGGCTGAATGCCATTGTCGATTATGCGGCCAACACCCTTGTGGCTGAGTTCACCTTACCGCCTGCCGCTGGAGATTATCAG
>JBIPON010000104.1:0-5860 GCA_044379065.1 Polynucleobacter sp.
CTACATGCTGTTTGGATTTTTCTCCGTGATTGCACTGGCTGTCAATTTAGTTCTATTGATTTCCGTACTATCGATGTTGCAAGCCACCTTGAGTTTGCCGGGCATTGCGGCGATGGCCTTAACACTGGGCATGGCGATTGACTCGAACGTGCTGATTAACGAGCGTATTCGGGAAGAGCTGCGTAATGGCGTTGCTCCTAGCACTGCGATTGCAATAGGCTTTGATAAGGCCTGGGCAACTATTTTGGACTCCAACATCACGACATTGATTGCGGGCTTGGCACTGCTGGTTTTTGGCTCGGGGCCCATCCGCGGGTTTGCGGTTGTCCATTGCTTGGGTATTTTGACCTCGATGTTCTCAGCGGTATTTTTCTCGCGCGGCGTAGTGAATCTCTGGTACGGCAAACAGAGAAAGTTGCAGAAAATTTCGATTGGCCAAATCTGGCGCGCAAAGGAGAAATAAGCCATGGAATTTTTCCGCATCAAAAAAGACATTCCTTTTATGCGCCATGCATTGATACTCAATGCATTCTCACTCATTACTTTTTTTGCTTCAGTATTTTTCCTCTGGCAAAACGGCTTGCATCTCTCGATTGAGTTCACTGGTGGTACGGTTATGGAAGTGAATTATCAGCAGACGGCACCGCTCGACTCGATTCGTAAAAAGGTTGAAAAGCTTGGTTACACCGATACTCAAATCCAGAACTTCGGCAGCTCACGCGATGTGATGATCCGCCTGCCATTGCAAAAGGATGCAGATGGAAAAAACATCTCTTCAGCAGATCAGAGCTTAGTGGTCATGAAAGCCCTGCTAGAAGACGGCACAGAGGCCAAGTTGCAACGCGTTGAATTTGTCGGACCTCAGGTGGGCAAAGAATTAGCGATTGATGGTCTAAAGGCGCTTACCTTCGTGGTGATTGGCATCATGATTTACCTCTCCTTCCGCTTTGAGTGGAAGTTTGCGATTGCCGGCATTATTGCTAACTTGCATGACGTGGTCATCATCCTCGGTTTTTTTGCTTTCTTCCAATGGGAATTCTCGCTCTCGGTATTGGCGGCGGTCTTGGCAGTTTTGGGCTACTCAGTCAATGAGTCGGTGGTTATTTTTGACCGCATACGCGAGAACTTTCGCAAGTATCGAAAGATGACTACCCCTGAGGTAATTGATAACGCGATTACCAGCACTATTAGCCGTACCGTCATCACCCACGGCAGTACCCAAATGATGGTATTGGCGATGCTCTTATTCGGTGGACCTACCCTCTTTTACTTTGCCCTGGCCCTCACCATCGGTATTTTGTTTGGTATTTACTCGTCGGTATTCGTGGCGGCTGCGATTGCAATGTGGCTCGGAATTAAACGTGAAGACTTAATCAAGAACGATAAAAAGCCAGACGATCCGACGCGTAAAGAAGATCCCAACTACGGCGCTACCGTTTAAGTCGTTCGTCTTTTGAGTGCGGCCATGATTCTGGTGGTCGCGCCCCGATAATTCTCGGCATACCGCAAAGCCGCTTCCCGCATTGCTTGGCGCTGCTGCTGATCTTGCAGAATGCGACTGATTGCACCGGCCAATGTCGTTACCAGTGGTCCATTGTTCCCAACCCGTATTGCAGCGCCGCAGTCAATTGCATCTTGGCTTGCCTGCTGAAAGTTAAAGGTGTGCTCTCCCAAGAGCACCGGGCAACCTGCAGCGCAGGCTTCAATCAAGTTTTGGCCGCCGAGTGGCATGAGGCTTCCGCCCATCACTACGAGATCGGATGCGCTGTAATACAAGGACATCTCGCCCATCGAATCGCCCAGCACCACTACCGCTGCAGGATCAGCTAACTTATGTAAGCCTGCAGCGTCTAAGTTGATTTCAGAACGGCGCAATACCGTCAGCCCGGAAGTACAAATGAGCTCAGCCACTTCAGCAAAACGCTCAGGGTGACGTGGCACGATGCACAACAATGGCTGTGGCGTTGATGTTAAAGCCGATTCCTCAGCATGCATTTGAAGTACTGCTTGCCAGGCCTCCAGAATGATTGCTTCTTCGCCTTCACGGGTGCTGGCAGCGCAAACCATCAGACGATTATTTTTTTCTAGATGCGCATGCCATGCAAGACCATGATCCACCAAGATGGGGTCTAGCACCACATCAAACTTTAGATTACCAACGACCTCACAATGCCTTACGCCCAGCGCCCGATAACGCCCTGCATCGAGTTCGGTCTGCGCCAAGATGCAGGCGAATGCCTGAAACAAAGAACGGCCTGCATTGCCAAAGCGAGCGACGCGGCGCGCACTGCGCTCGGATAAGCGGGCGTTAATTAAAAAGACCGGTAATTTGATTTCGACAGCACGAAACACAATCGTTGGCCATGCTTCGGTTTCCATAAACAAACCTAGCGTGGGCTTCGCTGCTTTTAAAAACCGCTCAACCGACCAGCAGAGATCATAGGGCAAATACACTTGCTGCAAACGGCCCTGCACTATGGCATCGGCAAAAATGGTAGCGCCAGTACGCCGCCCATTAGGCGTCATGCACGTTAGCAAAATGGATTTACCTTCTTGCAAATAGGCTTCGATGAGGGGCTGGGCTGCTCTGGTTTCTCCCACGGATACAGCATGTATCCAAATAGCTCCAGGCCGAATGCCTTGGCTAAAACCAAAACGCTCCGCAATCGCTTGACGGTAGCCGGGGTCCTTACGGCCTCGCCACCACAGCCGCAGCAGAACGATTGGCAACAGAAGATGCCACCCCAGTTGATAGCAGGCAAACCAAAGCCAAGGGCGATTGACCGTTGACTGCGGCAATGCAGGCTCTGGGCTAGCTAGCGTCACTTTTTGAGGCGCTGCGTCAACTCGACTGCCTTGCCTAGATAACTGGATGGCGTCATTTCCAGCAAACGAGCTTTTGCATCCTCCGGAATCGCCAAGCCCCGAATGAAGACCTGAAGATCGGCTTGGTTGATACCCTTGCCGCGGGTTAATTCTTTTAATTGCTCGTAGGGATTTTCAATGCCGTAACGGCGCATCACGGTTTGCACCGGCTCCGCTAAAACTTCCCAGCAGGTATCGAGATCGGCTGCAATCGCTGCAGTATTGACCTCGAGCTTGCCAATGCCGCGCATGGCGCTGTCGTAGGCTAAAACACTGTGCCCAAATGCCGGGCCCAAATTACGCAAGACGGTGGAGTCGGTTAAGTCACGCTGCCAGCGTGAGAGCGGTAACTTTTCAGCGAGGTGGCGCAAGAGTGCATTAGCAACTCCGAGATTACCTTCGGAGTTTTCAAAATCAATTGGATTGACTTTATGCGGCATGGTGGACGAACCAATTTCCCCAGCCTTGGTGCGCTGCTTAAAGTAACCCAAAGAGATGTAGGCCCAAAAGTCGCGGTCCATGTCGAGCAAGATGGTATTGGCGCGCGCAATCGCATCAAACAACTCCGCCATACCGTCGTGTGGCTCAATCTGAATCGTATACGGATTGAACTGCAAGCCCAGGCGCCGCTCCACGACTTCACACGCAAACTTCTCCCAATCAAAATCCGGGTAAGCAGATAGGTGTGCATTGTAGTTACCGACCGCGCCATTCATTTTGCCGAGCAACGGTACCGCTGCGATCGCAGCAATCGCACGCTCCAATCGTTTGGCTATATTGGCAATTTCTTTGCCAAGGGTGGTAGGTGATGCGGGCTGGCCATGGGTACGCGAGAGCATCGGCACCGCAGCATTGGCGAGAGCTAATTCCGTTAAGGCGTCGTGGATTTTGCGCAGCTGGGGTAGTAATACCGTATCGCGCGCACCGCGCAGCATCAAGCCATGTGCCGTATTGTTGATGTCTTCTGAAGTACAGGCAAAGTGGATGAACTCACTGGCCTTTAGCAAGTCAGGACGGCCCGATACTTTTTCTTTTAAGAAATATTCCACCGCCTTCACGTCGTGATTCGTCACGGCCTCGATTTCTTTAATGCGCTGCGCATCGGCATCGGTAAATGCATTTGCTAGGGACAATAAAAAATCAGCATCCGCCTTAGAAATGGCTGGCACATCCGCAAGGCCGGAAGAACCCAAAGCCAAGAGCCAATGAATTTCTACAAAAACGCGTTGCTTCATGAATGCAGACTCGGACAACCAGGGTCGCAATCCATCGAGCTTGCTGGCGTAGCGCCCATCGAGTGGGGATAAGGCGTTTAAAGTGCTAATCGGTTGGCTCACGGTCCTGCCTTTTTGGGGTGTAATCGACAAGACCCTATTTTAAAGCGTTATTGGGTCTCACCCTCCTGACGCGGCTATACTCCAACGCTATGAAAATTATTGGTTCAATCACAAGCCCCTATGTCCGTAAAGTACGGATCGTCCTAGCCGAAAAGAAGATCGAGGCCGGTTTTGTCCTCGAAAACGTCTGGGCTCCAGAAACCACCATTAGCCAAACCAACCCCCTCGGTAAGATTCCCTGCCTGGTGATGGACGATGGCAGTGCCATTTTTGATTCACGGGTCATTGTGGATTACGTTGATACCTTAAGCCCCGTTGGTAAGTTAATTCCGGCCGATGGCCGTGAGCGTGCGGCAGTTAAAACCTGGGAAGCATTGGCCGATGGACTCTTAGATGCCGGCATTTTGGCCAGACTAGAAGCAACCTGGCGGCCAGCAGAGCAGCAAAGTCCTGCTTGGATTGAGCGCCAAATGAGCAAAATCAATGCGGCCCTGAAAAGCATGTCGATGGGCCTTGGTGAATCCAATTACTGCCACCACAATCAATTTGGCCTAGCCGATATTGCGGTGGGTTGCGCCTTGGGTTACTTGGATTTTCGCTTTCCATCCGTGGATTGGCGCACGCCCTTCCCGAATCTAGAGCGCCTCTACCAAGGACTCATGCAGCGGCAGTCTTTTCAAGACACGGCCCCACCAGCAGCCTAAGGTTTAAGGCCTCGAGGTACTTATTCTTAGCTAGCGGAAATAATCCCACCACCCAAGCAAATCTCGCCGTCATAGACCACTGCGGATTGCCCTGGAGTTACCGCCCACTGGGAATCCGCAAATTGCAGAGCGAATCCAGCAGGCTCACTTTGCAGAGTGCAATTGGCATCCGTTTGGCGATAGCGTGTTTTTGCTGCATAGGCTCCTGCCAATGGAGCTGAACCACTAATCCAGCTGCTATCAATTGCATTTAGATGCTGACTGCATAACCAGGGATGCTCGTGGCCTTGCGCAACATACAAGGTATTGCTCGCCATGTCTTTGCGCGCCACATACCAAGCATCGCCATTGCCATCTTGGCTACCGCCAACCCCAATCCCTTTGCGCTGACCGAGCGTAAAGAACGCTAAGCCCATGTGCTCGCCAACGGTCTTGCCATCTGGGGTTTTAATCGGGCCTGGGGTAGTGGGCAGGTAGCGATTCAAAAATTCCCGAAACGGCCGCTCACCAATAAAACAAATACCAGTCGAATCTTTTTTACGTGCATTTGGTAAACCAATTTGGTCAGCCAACTTGCGCACTTCGGTCTTGGCCATTTCACCCAGCGGAAACATCACCTTTGCCAGCTGCTGCTGGCTCAGGCGGTGCAAAAAGTAACTTTGATCCTTGCTGGAATCGAGTCCCTTTAGAAGCTGAACGCCTTCCACGGCGTGCCTTGCACGGGCGTAGTGCCCTGTGGCGATAGCATCTGCGCCCAAGGCCATGGCATGGTCTAAAAAGGCCTTGAATTTGATTTCGGCATTGCACAAGACATCGGGATTGGGGGTGCGGCCGGCGGCATATTCGCGTAAGAATTCAGCAAAAACCCGCTCCCGGTACTCTGCGGCAAAGTTCACCGCCTCTACGTCGATCCCAATCAAGTCAGCAACCGAGACCACATCAAGCCAATCTTGG
>JBIPON010000106.1:0-5831 GCA_044379065.1 Polynucleobacter sp.
GTCGTTTCAGCTCCATATCCTTCTTTCTGATTTCCTTTTTTTGTTCTTCCTGTTTTTTTATTTGTTTTATTTTTGCATTGGTTTACATGTTATTCACAGAACTCGGTTTATCCGACCCTATCCTTTTAGCCATCAAAGAGCATGGCTATACCACCCCAACCCCAATTCAAAGCCAATCGATCCCTGCGGTTCTCAAAGGCGGTGATCTATTGGCAGCAGCCCAAACAGGCACTGGTAAAACCGCTGGCTTTACCCTGCCCATCTTGCAACGCCTCATCGTGGGGGCTCCGCCAGTGGCGGGTAGTCGTCGCGCGATTCGTGCACTCATTTTGACGCCCACCCGTGAATTAGCTGCGCAGGTCCATGAGTCCGTGATGACCTATGGCAAGTACACCAAGCTCAAGTCTGCCGTCATATTTGGCGGCGTTGGCCCAAACCCGCAACTCAAAGCCATCCAAAGTGGTCTTGATATCTTGGTGGCAACGCCAGGCCGCTTATTGGATTTCATGGGTCAAAATGCAGTCTCACTTAAAGGTGTTGAGATTCTTGTTTTGGATGAGGCAGATCGCATGCTGGACATGGGATTTTTGCGCGACATCAAGAAAATATTGGCAGCCTTACCGCAGCAACGCCAAAACCTCTTGTTCTCCGCTACCTTCTCTACCGAGATTAAAGCCTTGGCTGATGGCCTTCTCAATTCCCCAGCCCTGATTGAGGTGGCACGCAGCAATAGCACCAACGACGCGATCGCCCAAAAGATTCATCCGGTAGACCGTACTGCCAAACACCCGTTGTTGGCTCACTTAATCAAATCAAATCATTGGGAACAAGTACTGGTCTTCACACGCACCAAGCATGGCGCCAATAAGCTGGTAACGCAGTTAGAAAAGGATGGCATTACATGCATGGCCATCCATGGCAATAAAAGCCAATCTGCTCGGACCAAGGCCTTGGCCGACTTTAAGGCTGGCAAGTTAACAGCGCTGATCGCTACCGACATTGCTGCCCGCGGCATTGATATTGATCAGCTACCCCACGTGGTTAACTATGACCTGCCCAATGTGCCAGAAGATTACGTCCACCGCATCGGCCGCACGGGCCGCGCTGGCTCCAATGGTGTTGCGGTTTCCCTAGTATGCGTTGACGAGCATCAAATGCTGCGTGATATTGAGCGACTGATCAAACAAACCTTACCGCAGGAAGTGATTGCTGGATTTGAGCCAGATCCGCACGCCAAACCGCAGCCGATTCAGTTGCGTAGCGGTCAGGGTCAAGGGCAAGGCCAGCGGCAAGGTCGAAGTCAGGGACAGGCAAGTAAAAAGGAGGCTGGCAATACCTCAAGGCCAAGTAATGCGCCACGCCGCCCACAATCACGGCCAGCGCGCAAAGCCAGTTAAGTTTCTAAGCTGCGCAGCAGTTGAAAAATCTCGCGATACGCTTTGGGAGGCTTGCTCAGCTCCTTTTCTTTTCGCGCATTGCGAATGAGTGTGCGGACGTTTTGCACATCCAGATCTGGGAAGCGCTCGATGAGTTGAGTCAAGGCAGCATCACTGGCAATGAGTCGATCGCGTAGCGCCTCCAGCTGATGCAACTTTGCTGTCTCGACTTTGCCAGGCCCTTCAATAATCTCTAAGCGCTTTTCAATCGCGGCAATTTCCTCGGCATCGAGTGCGCGCATCAATTTACCGAGATACTGCTTATGGCGCCGTAGGGCTTCAAATGTTTTAATCTTTTGGGTTTGCGCAATCGCATCACGAATGTTCTCTTCCAGCGGCACGCTCTTCAGTGCATCGCTACTGAGCTTCGATAACACTTCGGCCAATTTTTGGCGCTCGGTCATCTCGCGTTTAAGCTCTGACTTACTGGGGCCTAGATCGTCTTCTTCGGGTTTGAACGGCATGAGGCGTATTTTAGTCGCAATCCCACCCAGTAATGCCAGCAATCAACTCAACCCTTTGGCTTGGACGATGTATTGGGCGAGATTAAATCACGTACGTGGTGCGCTATTTTCAGCGCACTCACTGCAAACACCACGAGCTTACGAGCGCCTGCTGGCTTATAACTAGCCAACAAGGCAAAAGCAGCGTAGAGCAGTACACGGTTATTTTGAATCAACTGAACCACGCCAAGGCCACGATCGATCCATGTAAATGGCTTTTGCCACACATGCAGATCGGCTGCAATCGAGGCCCGCTGTTCTGCCGATTTAGCAATCAAGCGTTGCTGCCGCTCTAAGAGCTGATTTAAACGTGCACTCATGCCAAATGATCTCGGTCTTTGATCAGCTCACCCAAACTGGCCTCAAACAATTTCGGCATTGAATTTATTTGAGCACGCACGAACAAAGCCAAGATGATCCCGATGGATAGAAAGCCGCCCGCCATTAAAGACAAGACCAATACGCGATGGGTATCCCAGTACAAAACCACAATCAAGATGGCGAGCAGCACCAGACCAAACAACACGCTAAAGAGTGCGACGATGACAAGCACTAGAACCGAAAGGAGTCGTTGCCAGCCAATCTGAATATCACTCGAAAACAACTCCAAGCGGGTTTGAATAATCTCAATCACAGTCGATCCTGCGTTTTTAAGCGATGAAAGCATTGCCTCTACTGACATGTGTACTCTCTTAGCGACGGCTAATTAATAGGCCGATGAGTAAGCCCAGGCCTGCAGCAATACCGATGGATTGCCATGGTTTCTCATGCACATACGCATCGGCATCGGCCACCATCGCTTTGGCTTTTTCAGCCATCTCATCCTGCACATCCATCAAGTTGGTTTTTGCTTGCGCTAGCGAATCCTGCGCCTGCGCCCGGATCTGCGCGATACCCTCGCCGCCCTGGTCTGCAGTCGCATGCAGCAGTGCCTCGGCATCGGCTACTAAAGCCTTAAAGTCAGCGAGCAGTTGCGAGGTATCAACGGGCTCTTTAGTCGGCTTGTGTGTGTTGGGAGTGTGGTGGGAAGTCATTATGTATGTTTCCTATTTAGTGCATCAGCAATACGGTCATGCCAGCGTTGCCTATCTTAAACTGACTTAAATGTGGCTTGAGACTAGAGCGGCGTTTAATTACCGCGTGGTAACCGCTGCTTCCAAACGCCAGGTCCTCACCAAAATAGTACTCGTCTACGCGATCAGAAAAATAATTATTTTCCAGAGCATCACGTACCGCCCATTTAATCTTGCCCCCAGAACCGCTCGAGCCGTAGCCATGGATCACAATCAAAGCCCGAATACCAGCCTCACTGGCAGCACGGACATGCTGGGTTAGACGCTCTAGGGCTTCTTCTGCCGTAGGTCCGCCGGATTCTAAATTGAGGGTTACTGTATCTGTGAGGGCCTGCGGTAAATCCGTGCTGCCACAGTGTGCGCAACCCCCCATCAATGGTCGGGGATTGCCGCATTCGAGGCATTCAGCTGGCAAAGACCGCTGGATTTTAGGCATTGGGGCACTATACCGAAGGAAATACGCCTTAAGAGCAAAAGAAGAAGGGATGAGCCAAAATTGACTCACCCCTTTTGTGGAACTTGCTATACAGCCTAACTTAGGCCGATGGGCTACTTATTCCCAGCCGCCACCTAGAATCGAGTGCTTCTTATACTGCTCTTTAGCCTCAACTGAAGACTCCTGGAGGATGCTAACTAAGTTGCTGAATTTATTAATAATTTCTGATAAAAATGCGGTGTTTAAGGCAATTTTTACTGAAGGGCTTGAAATAGTCTGATTCATATAATGCTCCGATTTAAGGGTTAATATCTAAGGGTTAATACTTAGATCATACCTGATTTCGTTGCAGTACGTCAGACTACGATGATTTTGCCAAGGGTAGGTTAAACAGCAGGTTTTGTGGCTTTAGCTTCAGCTCATTTTTCTCGTTCATCGCAATCGCCATGTACACGTTGCGTCCCGCAAACTCAGGGCGCGTATCGGTCGAGTTAATAAACTCCAAACGAAATAAACACAATAAGCGCGCCATATCCGGCTCATCAACCGACTCTTTGTTGTAAAGCGCATTGAGAATTTCAGTCGAGGACGCATCGAGGCCCACATGCCAAACCCAATTGGGATCGCTCACCTCTTTCAGCGGTTTAATTTTGACGTCCACACCTAAAAAATGGTGAATCCATTTTTGTAGCACGCTGCAAAAGCTACGTGTCGTTGGCTGACTATAGTTAAGCTGAACCGCAAAATCAAAGTCTTCATTGCGTTCCCAATAGTTGCTGGCATTTTCTTCATGCAGGACATCCAAATCAACCGATTGCGAGGCCATCGTCCCTTGCTTGAGCAAGTCCACAATGCTGCCAAACTCGTCGGCCTTGGCGCTGCGCTCAATCGTCTCGGCATCGGCGGCCATCACTACCCCGCCCTCCTGGATGGAAATAGCCTGCGTTCTGAAAAAAAGCTCTGCCATTCGTAGTTCAAGCGGCGCAGCATCCTCGCCTAAGATGTGTTGCAAAAAGACCTGGGTTAACTGGCTAATAAACAAGGGAGGCACATCAACGCCCTCGCCCTCAAACAAACTCATGTAAAACGATTCGAGCGAAGGTGCCTTCAGCAGCTTGGCGCGATAACGTAGCCAAATGCCGTAATTAACTTGGATGTCGGCATCCTGCATTTGGCTAATTTCTGCTTCACTGATTTCTGCCCGGGGGTTGTCAAGTAAACGCTGGTGAAGGGCCTGCTCTGCCGCGCAGGACTCCGGAATTAAGGCAAGCTCGGGCCGGTCTAAATAGGTACGCAAAAAATCATCCGTCACGATTAACTGATTATCGGGACTAACGCGCAGGTGGCGATACGGGCTACTGGACCAATAAGAAGGCATAAAAACTCACTCAGCAAAAATCAAAAGAAATACAACACCTGCGATTGTCACCTAATTTAGGGTGCTTTCGAATGAAGGCGTGTTTAATTTAGTAAATTACGCAAAAATATGCGGTAATAATCATCAAAAATGTAACAATAATCGTATGTACGCCATTCGCACCCTGCTCATTAGCCTTGTTTTCTTCGCACAGGCCGCGATCAGTGCTGGTCCGCTAACGCCTGGCCTGGTTGTTGCCATCAGCGATGGCGATACCATTACCCTGCTGACAGAAGATAAACGGCAGATCAAAATTCGGCTGGTTGGAATTGATACCCCCGAAAAGAAACAAGCCTTTGGCACAAAGGCGCGCGATCACTTAGCCAGCCGCATTTTTAAACACGATGTGGAAGTTGACTTGCGAAAACAAGATCAATATGGGCGACACCTCGGCGTGATTTACATTGGTGGGGTCGACATTAATCAAAGCATGATTCAGGATGGCTACGCGTGGTTTTATAAACACTACGCAAAAGAGCAACCCAAGGAAGAAGCGCTACGCTATGCAAAAGCGGAAGCAGATGCGCGCTCAAAGCAACGGGGTCTATGGGCCGATCCCAATCCGGTACCACCTTGGGAGTTTCGCAAAGAAGCCAAAGAAGAGGCACGCGCTGCAAAAGCAGCCAGCAGCTATCGCTTCTGAATGTAGTAGCCGTACACGCAGCGCGTCCCGCCGCGCGCTGGATTATGCGTATCGTGAATTACCCCATCAATGACTGCGCTGAGGTGTTTGGATACTTTCACAATCAATCTTCCAGCAGGCATCTCCGTTGAGCGCATATGCACTTGGCAGCCCTGACCTACCGCCATTGTTGGCACCCATTCAAATCCTAAACTCAAAATGTAGTCATGAAACACGGCGCGATGATTACCATTGCGCGGAGTTGAGCCCCGTACTGCAATCTGTTTAGCTAGACGACTGCTGCGGTGCTCAGCATAGTGTGCGTTGGCATTGCGCAGGGCCTC
>JBIPON010000105.1:0-5831 GCA_044379065.1 Polynucleobacter sp.
CAGCAGTGAGTTCGACATTGCTGATAGTCAACTTTTGAAAATATGGGGCAAGGTGATAAAAGGACAGCAGACTGAGTTCGCCAGACAGAGATTGAATGGCAAGGGCAGGCGTATTTTTATTGCTGCCACTGAGATTGCCTGCCCCCTGCGAATAAAACCGCAATCCATCGATTTCAAATTCAGGCCGCAGGCCATCCCAGCTTACGCGCACATCATCCATCGTGACGGTGACGCCCAATCGAGACCCCATGAGCTTTTCTAGGGTCGGTTTGGATTTTTCAATCTGCGGCCATACCAAATAGCGAACTCCAAAATGCAATGCCACTACAAGTGCGGCAAGGACAGCCATTACTTTGAGGAGGCGGACCAGCCAGCGCGACCAATGGAGATGAGCAATGCCGCTTTTCATGCTGCGAATTAAGGGTCCGAGGGAAAATTTTCCAAACATAAACCCTATTATCCGTCACCCCACTCAAGAATAGCTATGATTCGGTATGGCCTCGTTTGATCATCAAATCGACTTTTTGAAGCGGCATTCTGTATTCGCTAGCCGCTGGTTGCAGGCGCGTCCCGATTGGGCCCCGTGGCTTGAGGAGCATCAAGGTCAGCCGGTTAACTTAGCGGTGATTAAAACCCTGCTTGAGCCAGCGCAAGGTATCGCCGCCGAGCCAGAATTAGACGAACTAAAGCTAATGACGGAGTTACGCTTAGCCCGTCAGAAATTAATGCTTTACTTGGGTTTGCGCGACCTCGACGGGCAAGCCCCCCTGGCTGAAGTTACTGAGGCACTGAGTGTATTTGCTGAGCAGACCGTCGCAATAGCTCTGGAGGCGATCCGTACCGACTTGAAGGCACGCTTTGGTATTCCATGGTCTTCAGAGGGCAATTGTGAGGTGCCGCTGATGGTGGTTGGCATGGGCAAGCTCGGTGGTTATGAGCTGAACCTGTCATCAGACATCGATTTAATTTTTCTCTATGAGTATGAAGGCGATACCCGAGGCGGTGAAAAAAGCCTGTCGAATCACGAGTGGTTTACTCGTATGGGAAAACGCTTAATTAAGATCATCTCTGAGCACGATGCCAATGGTTTTGTCTTCCGAGTGGATATGCGTTTGCGACCCAATGGCGACTCTGGTCCGCTGGTATGTAGCTTGGATATGCTCGAGGTGTATTTGACAGTGCAAGGCCGCGAGTGGGAGCGTTATGCTTGGATCAAAGGGCGACTGATTTATCCGCTAACAGGCTCGCTAGATCATGGGCGCTGTGAAAAAGCATTGGATCAACTCATCCGCCCATTTGTCTATCGCCGCCACTTGGATTACGGCGTAATCGCAGCGATTCGAGATTTGCACACGCAGATACAGCGCGAGGCAGAAAAACGCAGCGCCAATCGCCACGGCAGATCCCACGATATTAAGCTGGGACGAGGCGGCATTCGTGAAATTGAATTTTTAGCGCAAATGTTTCAATTGATGCGCGGCGGCACAGACCCACGCCTTCGAATTAGGCCTACCTTACAAGTGCTGCAACTATTGGCCCAACAAAATTTATTACCAGCAGAAGAGGTGCATGATTTAACCGAGGCGTATATTTTTCTGCGTCGCCTCGAGCACCGCATTCAGTTATGGGAAGACCAACAAACTCACTATTTTCCCGAAGAGACTGAGTCTCGAGCGCGTTTAGCGCAGGCCATGGCTGGACCAAATGAAAACTCTGAGGCGACTTTATCGGTATTCCTGGAGGAGCTCACTCGCCAGCAGGATCGGGTTGCGCGTTTATTTGAAAAAGCCTTTGTGCTGGACGATAAAACACGCCTCGATACCGAATCCATTGCATCCGATTGGCAGCCCAATGGCGACCGTTATCCAGAGTCCTGTCAGCGTTGGCAGACTTGGCTGGAAAGTTCAAAACAACGCAGCTTGCCAGAAAAAAGCCGACACATCTTTAATAATTTGATTTGCAAGGCGGCAGAGCAGTTGGAGCAGGACACAATTGATCCTGCTATAGCAGATCAAACCCTACTGCGCTTCTTTGATCTATTGGAGGCGATTGCGCGGCGTAGCGCATACCTTTCGATATTGGCTGAGTACCCCAGTGCTTTGCATAACATTTTGGCTTTATTGCAGGCTTCGCAATGGGGCGCAAACTACTTAAGTCGCCATCCCCATTTGCTGGATTACCTACTCGCTACCCGTTCTGAATCCGAGCTTGTGAATCACCCGGAGGTCTATTGGAACGGCATTAAGGCTGATTTAGATATGCGCCTCGATGATGCCCTAGCAGATGGCGATGGCGCCGCCGAGCACGCCATGGATATTTTGCGGGTGACCCACCATACCGAAACCTTTATTACGCTTTTGGCTGATTTGGGAATAGGCATTGCCAAGCCTTTGAGCGTTGAGGCGGTAAGTGATCGCCTGTCTGCGTTAGCCGATTTAATTCTGCAGGCGAGCTTTGAGCGGATTTGGCCGGGCGTGGCAACGAAGTTTAATTTAGATCCTGCCCTTCCATCCTTTGCCGTGATTGCCTACGGCAAGTTAGGCGGTAAAGAGTTGGGATACGCATCGGATTTGGATTTGGTTTTTCTATACGATGAAAAAGAAGCCAAAACCGATGCAGCGCATTTCCCGGCACAAGAAGTTTTCTCATTGCTGGCCAAGCGCATGATTAATTGGTTGACGACGCATACTGCTGCAGGCACCCTTTTTGAAATCGATACCCGCCTACGACCCAATGGTTCGGCTGGTTTTTTGGTGACAAGTCTTGATTCATTTCGCAAGTATCAATTTCGTGAGGGCGACAATGCCGCCTGGGTGTGGGAGCATCAGGCCTTAACTCGGGCCCGATTTGCTGCCGGTAACCTCCAAGTAGCACCGCAATTTGATGCCATTCGATCCGACGTTTTAAGTCAGGTGCGTGATGTGGTTGCCTTGCGCTCAGAGATTTTGAGTATGCGTCGCAAAGTACATGCTGGACACCCTAACCCTAGTACTCAGTTTGATCTGAAACACGATGCCGGCGGCATGGTCGATATTGAGTTCATCGTGCAATTTCTGATATTGGCTTATGCACACCAGCATCCTGCACTGATTAGTAATTTGGGGAATATCGCATTGCTAGGCATTGCTTCGAACGCAGGATTGATTCCAAATGAATCTGCTATTGCAGTAGCCGATGCATATCGTCTGCTTCGCGAACAGCAGCACCGATTGCGCTTAGATGGGGCCGAGAAAACCCGAGTCGATTTGAGTCTGCACCCCGACCTTTTACAGGCTCGCACCGCAGTCAGCAAACTTTGGGAATCGATTTTTCAAGATACATCGAACGACTGATGTCCTTGTCCCAGCCAAAGAACGCAGTTTAATTTTGTTCCAGTAGTTCCCGGGCATGGCGCCGGGTTGTGTCGGTAATGGTTGCGCCGCCAAGCATGCGGGCGATTTCTTCCACGCGCTCATTGCGACCCAGCGTGCTGACCTGTGAGAGGGTTGTATTGCCCGCTTGGGATTTGCTGACTTTGAGGTGATGGTTACCCTGGGCTGCGACTTGAGGCAGGTGGGTCACGCAGATAATTTGATGGGATTCACCCAGTTGGCGCAGGAGTTTTCCGACTGTTTCAGCGACGGCGCCACCAATACCAGCATCGACTTCATCAAAAATTAAGGTGGGCGTAAAGGAAGCTTTGCTGGTGATGACGCTGATGGCTAGGCTAATGCGGGCAAGCTCACCGCCAGAAGCAACTTTAGCAAGGGAGCGCGGAGTACTGCCCGCATGACCTGCCACTTGAAATTCGATTTGTTCAAGACCGCTAGCGCCACCTTCGGGCAGGGGAAGAAGAGCAATTTCGAGTTGACCACCGGCCATGGATAAATCTTGCATCGCCAAGGTCACTTCTTTGCTGAGTTGGGCTGCTGCTTTGCTGCGTTTTTGTGACAGTTGCTTTGCTACGGTGAGATAAACCTCTTCCGCTTGCTTTACTTTACTGCGAAGCGCCTCGATGTCTTGCGCAGCAGTTAAAGCATGCAAGTGGTCTGCGGTATCGGTCAGCAATTGCGGCAAGGCATCGGCATCCACTTTGTATTTGCGCGCGGCACTGTGTAAATTCTGCATACGGGTCTCGAGCTGGGCTAAGCGCTCTGGATCGAGGTCTAGCTTTTGCAAATAGCGGTTCAGGCCATGCACTGCTTCATCCACCTGAATTTGTGCAGACTCAAGCGCATCCGCAATGTCTTTTAAGTTCGGGTCATGTTCGAGTAAGTCCTGCATGACTGTATTCATCTTGGACAGAGAGGAATCGACCGAGTGATCAGATTCGCTCAGGATCGTGATTGACTCTTGGCAGCCACTAATAATTTTTGCTGCATTAGCCAATCGGCTATGGTCACCTTGGATGGTCAGCCATTCACCAGCAATTGGCGCCAGCTCGGTTAACTCTTCAAGTTGCCACTCAAGGCGCTCACGCTCCCGGGCAAGGTCTTGGCCGGCATTCTCTGCTTGGGCCAGTTGCTTGCGCAAGTCATGCGCCGTCCGAAAAGCCTTGCTGACATCGCTCACCAGTGCGCTCAGGCCCGCGTGCCGATCGAGTAGATCGCGCTGTGCACCTCCTTTTAGTAAGAGCTGATGGGCATGTTGACCGTGGATATCCACCAATTGGTCGCCTGCCTCGCGCAATTGTGTGAGTGTTGCAACGCTGCCATTAATAAAGGCGCGACTACGGCCATTACTTTCGACGATGCGTTTTAAAAAAAGACTTTGGCCTTTGTCCTCACTGGGAAAGCCATTCTCATCCAGCCAGGCGGCGATCGCTACTTGCGCGTCAGCATCAATCTGGAAGAGGGCGCTAATCTCAGCGCGATTGCAACCTTCTCGGATTTGACTGCTGTCGGCACGCTCACCCAAAACAAGACCAAGGGCATCGAGCAAGATGGACTTGCCTGCACCGGTTTCGCCGGTCAGCACCGTAAACCCTGATGTGAAATCAAGCTCAAGTGCGTCGACGATAACGAAGTCACGAAGGGCTATGGTTTGCAGCATGGATCTAGAGTACTAAATTAAATGGATTCAGAATGTCGATGGATACTCATTCCAATGTAGCTTCTCACGCAAAGTTCTGTAGTCACTATGACCGCGGGGATGCAATAAAGAAATGGTTTTATCGGATTGGCGCACATCAACCCGATCGCCGACTTGCAGGTGTGTGAGGGATTGCATATCAAAGTTGACAATGACCTCGCGCCCGCTAATAACCTCAATGCTGGTTTTTGCATCTTGCGGCAAGACGATGGGTCGATTGGAGAGGGCATGGGGCGCAATTGGTACAAGCAAAATACCTGCAACCCGAGGATGCAATATAGGACCTCCCGCCGATAGTGCGTATGCGGTTGAGCCGGTTGGCGTAGACACAATCAAACCATCGGAGCGCTGGTTGTACATAAAGGAGTCATTGACCTTGACAGCCAATTCCACCATGCCTGATATTCCGGAGCGATTGACAACTACATCATTTAAGGCGAGTGCGCGATTAATTACCTGGCCATCGCGTAGAACAGCTGCATCGAGCAGGGTGCGCTCATCGGCCTCATAGTGGCCTGCGATGATTTCGGTAAGCACGGGTTTGACATCCTGAATCGGAATATCCGTCATGTAGCCAAGACGACCCAAGTTCACCCCGACTAAGGGCACCTTGCTGCCCGCAAGTTGACGTCCAATGCCGAGCATGGTGCCATCGCCCCCCAGCACAATGGCCAAATCGATCGAGCCAGCAAAGTCCTCCACTTTTTTATGGGGATAGTCATTAATCTGGGTATTTTTTGCGGTTTCAGCCTCGAGAAAGA
>JBIPON010000018.1:0-16947 GCA_044379065.1 Polynucleobacter sp.
CCGCGAATATGGTCAAGACAATACGCAAACCAATCGCACCGGCTGTGCCCCATAAGATACCAGCGCGACGTTGGTTGGGGTGTAAGTTACGGCAGGCCAATGCAATGATCACCGCATTGTCGCCACCCAGCAAAATATCAATCAAAATGATCTGCAAAACGACAGACCAATCTAGCATTGCAAGAAATTCCATGTCATCCTCTAATAATTATTGTGTGTTGAACAACTACTACGGGTAAAACAGCTGCCTAAAACTAAATCATTGCCTTTAACAGGCTAGCCATCTCGGATGGATTGCGCGTGACCTTAAAGCCGCACTCTTCCATGACTGCCAATTTGGCATCCGCTGTATCCGCGCCGCCCGATATCAAAGCACCCGCATGGCCCATACGCTTTCCAGGCGGCGCTGTTACGCCAGCAATAAAGCCGACGATGGGTTTTTTCATATTGTCTTTACACCAGAGCGCTGCTTCTGCCTCGTCTGGTCCGCCGATTTCACCAATCATGATGACGGCATCGGTTTCAGGATCGTCATTGAACAAACGCATGATATCGATGTGCTTGAGTCCATTAATCGGATCACCACCAATGCCGACCGCGGTTGACTGACCTAAACCAATCGAACTCAATTGACCAACGGCTTCATAGGTCAAGGTGCCCGAACGACTGACCACACCAATGCGGCCTTTTTTATGAATGTGGCCCGGCATGATGCCGATCTTGATTTCATCGGGGGTAATGATGCCTGGGCAATTGGGACCGAGCAGCAGGGTTTTTTTACCGCCCTTGGCTTCTTTTTGTGCCATCTTGTTTCGCACTTCCAGCATATCGCGCACCGGAATACCTTCGGTAATGCAAATCACAAAATCCAAATCGGCCTCAACCGCTTCCCAAATCGCCGCAGCAGCACCAGGAGGCGGCACATAAATAACCGATGTGGTTGCTCCCGTTTGCTGGGCAGCTTCTTTTACCGTTCCATAAATTGGAATGTTAAAAATAGACTCGCCTGCTTTTTTCGGATTGACGCCGGCTACGAAACAATTTTTTCCGTTTGCGTACTCTTGGCATTTCTCAGTATGAAACTGCCCGGTCTTACCGGTAATGCCCTGCGTAATTACTTTTGTATTTTTGTTAATCAAAATTGACATGGTGATTTCCTTGATTATTTCTGTTTTTTAGCCGCCGCAACCACTTTGGTTGCTGCTTCTGCCATGGAGTCGGCGCTGATGATCGGCAAACCAGAATCAGCCAAAATCTTTTTGCCTAAATCTTCGTTGGTACCCTTCATGCGCACAACCAGTGGCACAGATAAATTCACTGCCTTACAAGCAGTCACCACGCCATCGGCAATCACATCACAACGCATAATGCCGCCGAAGATGTTGACCAAAATGGCTTCCACACTCTTGTTTTTGAGCATGATCTTAAATGCTTCCGTTACTTTTTCTGCAGTCGCGCCGCCGCCTACGTCGAGGAAGTTTGCTGGCTGTCCGCCAAAGAGCTTAATCGTATCCATGGTGGCCATGGCAAGGCCTGCACCGTTCACGAGGCAACCGATATTACCGTCGAGTGAGATGTAGGCTAAATCAAACTTCGACGCCTCGATTTCAGCCGGATCTTCTTCATCTTCATCGCGATAGGCCACAATCTCAGGATGACGGAACAAGGCGTTGGGATCAAAGTTGAACTTGGCATCCAAGGCCTTGATATTGCCGTTGCCTTCCAAAATCAGTGGATTAATTTCGACTAAAGACGCATCGGTTTCCCAATAGGTCTTGTATAGGTTTTTAAAGACCTCGCGCGCTTTAGCAACGGAGCCCTCAGGCACGCCGATGCCCTTTGAAATGGTGTCGCACTGGGCATCGGTTAATCCAATCAATGGATCCACAAACACCTTGATGATTTTCTCTGGAGAATGTTCTGCTACTTCCTCAATGTCCATGCCACCTTCGCTGGAGGCCATGATGACGTTTTTCTGTGAGCCACGATCGGTGACGATACTGAAGTAATACTCTTTTTTAATATCTGCGCCATCCTCAATCAGGAGCCGGCGGACCTTTTGTCCTTCTGGGCCAGTTTGATGGGTTTTGAGCTGCATGCCCATAATTTCGCTGGCGTATTTTTTGACTTCATCCATGCTCTTGGCTAATTTCACGCCGCCGCCCTTGCCGCGACCACCTGCATGAATCTGAGCCTTAACCACCCATACTGGACCGCCTAATTTTGCAGCCGCATCCATTGCTTCTTCTACGCTATGTGCCGGAATGCCGTTCGGGACTGGTACGTTAAATTGGCGCAGCAGCGCCTTACCCTGATACTCGTGAATTTTCATCGTTACTCCGGAAACTGTCTGTGCGTGCAGCCAATGGTTAATTAGGACCTATTTTGCCTTTCACCCGTATTTCGCTGATTTGACCGCAGTCAACTTAAAAAAATTAGGTTATTGGCAAACGAGTGTAAGTCTATCATTTTGCAGTGCGTCATTTGCCATTTTTGGGGCTATTCGCGCCCTTTTTGACGCCCGCCAATGACCTTAGCCACGATTTCGGGGTTAAAGCCCTTTGAGACCAAAAAACGGTACTGCCTCGCCCGCATTTTCTGGTCTTCGGCAATCCCGTCGAATTTCCGCTCAAAGAGCTCTTTTGCTCGTTCAAATTCGGTATTTTTGAGTCCGTCAAGCAGCGCTGCTGAAGCATCGCTTGCGACGCCGGCTCGCTGCAATTCATCCTTGATTCTGCGCATCCCATAACGCTCGCTGCGTCGTCGTACTAAAGCTTCTGCAAAGCGGGCATCAGACAACCAACCCCGCTTCTCAAAGTCATCTAACACTGCGGTAATTTGTACTTCGTGCGATAGCGCTGGCGTATCTGCTTGACTCTGCTCTTGATCGCGATCCTGCGCATTGCGAGCGCGATCTATTTTGGCTTGAAGACTTACGTAATCGCCTAGCTTTTTTGCCAATTCGGCACGGCTGTGCTCGCGCTGCGATAAAAGGCGCAAAGCCCGAGCTTTGAGACTCGGGCTTTGTTTTTTAGAGCCTACTGAATCAGGCATCAGCCGATTCAATCTCCGTATCGTCTACTGCATCGGTGATTGCAACACCTGCTTTAACGCCCAGCTTGGCACGAATCTTGGCTTCGATGTCTTTCGCAATTTCAGGATTTTCCCTCAGAAATTCACGTACATTATCTTTGCCTTGACCAATGCGATCGCCGTTATAGCTGTACCAAGAACCAGACTTCTCGACGATATCGGCTTCGACACCCATATCGATTATTTCACCCTCACGTGAAATTCCTGCGCCGTACATGATGTCAAAAATGGCTTCGCGGAATGGCGGTGAAACCTTGTTCTTAACGACCTTGACACGGGTTTCATTGCCGACCACCTCATCGCCTTTTTTGATACTGCCAATACGGCGAATATCTAAACGCATGGTGGCATAGAACTTCAATGCATTACCACCTGTGGTTGTTTCGGGGGAACCAAACATCACACCAATCTTCATGCGAATCTGGTTAATAAAGATCACCATGGAATTAGTACGCTTGATGGTGCCGGTTAATTTACGCAGGGCTTGACTCATCAAGCGTGCTTGTAGGCCAGGCAAAGAGTCGCCCATGTCGCCCTCAATTTCGGCGCGGGGAACTAGAGCTGCTACCGAGTCAATTACGATTAAATCGATCGAGCCCGAACGCACTAAGGCGTCTGCAATTTCGAGTGCCTGCTCGCCAGTATCTGGCTGAGAAATTAACAGGTTGTTTACATCGACGCCCAGGCGCGATGCATATTGCACATCCAGTGCATGCTCTGCATCGATAAACGCACAGGTGCCGCCAATCTTTTGCATTTCGGCAATCGCATGCAATGTCAAGGTGGTTTTTCCTGAAGACTCGGGACCGTAAATTTCAATCACTCGGCCGCGTGCAAGACCGCCGACTCCAAGGGCAATATCGAGACCCAAAGATCCGCTCGACACCACTTGAATATCTTGGTTAATTTCAGCATCGCCGAGGCGCATGATCGAGCCCTTGCCGAATTGCTTTTCAATTTGTGCCAATGCCGCCGATAAGGCTTTTTGCTTATCGCCGCTCATGCCATCAAATTCCGATGATGCTGATTTTTTCTTATCGTCCATTGCCATCTTTTACTTTCCGCCTTTTTGTCTTTTGCCTTAAATGGGGGTACAACCCGCCTCTTTTTTCTGCTGTTGTGCTGCCTGTATCAATCTAGGATCTACTGTATATAAAAACAGTACTTATTGCAAGCGCTGTTTATTTGGGGGCACTTTTCCCGCCCACCAAAATAGCAATGGCATGGCAATAGCCCAAATTATTCCAAGTAAAACAAGGGCTTGCGTTTCATCACCCCATTGGGCTGCACCCAATTTAACCCCAGCGAGGTAGGACAAGGGGCCCGTAATCGCCCCCAGGATGGATGCCAGGACTAGGCGCCCCTTTAACCAGGACATGGACTCATTGAGGGTGCACCCCAGAATGACCCATAAAGACCACATCCAAATGGGTGACAGACTAGGCAAAAGCCCTTTGGACTCAAAAATCAGACTACCGGTTTGCAATAAGAGGGTGTCGGCGCAAATGCCTAAGGCCAGGATCTTGAGTAATAAGATGCCCTCCTGCATCGACTCACTGGATTGCCAGAGATGAAAGGCGGCTACCGCCAGGCAAAAAAGAACTGCCAAGCTCGCATAGCCATGAGCTGCGCCCAAAATGCAGGCAAACCAGCCAAGCTGGAACAAAACAAAGTTAATCAATTTACGCACTGCGCTACTCAAGAGTGCAGCTTAGCGCTTATAAAAGGCCAAGGTAACTTCACCCAAGTAAATCCCGAACTTGCTCATTTGGGCCCGATTGATCATGACCTTATCGTCCATTAAATACATCCAGTCATCAAATTGCACGTTGTAAACCTTGCCATCCACCGGTAAGGCTAAGGTGTATTTCCAGTTCAATGCATTGCCAGCCATGAGGCCGGTAGCCGAACCAACCACATCGTCTGCGGTTCCGGTAAATACGCCTGGTGCAGTTTCGGTCAAGGTCCAAATGCGTTTCTGGGTTGTGCCGTCTGAGTAGAAAAAGTCTTCATCTAACGTGCCTACGCGCTTACCGTCTTTGACCTCCCAGCTGGCTTTCATGACCACCTTAAAGCGCTTCACCACTTCATTGCTGCGATTGGTAAAGATGCCATAAGCGTCAATCGTGCCATTGAAATAGCTGGTGAGATCGAGTGTGGGTTTCTCTTTGGCGTACATCGACACCTGGGGTGCAGAGCAGCCGCCTAAGAGCAGCAATGTGGCAAAGCACAGTAAAGCGGAACGGAATGGCGATTTCATCGGGAGGGCTCACACGTTGGGGCAACAATTAAAGGGGCACACGCTTGGCCAATCAAGGCCGTTCTTAGTTTAGGGGCGGCAGTTTTGGGATCAAGCCAGATGGAAAAAAATGCCCTAGTAAAATCATCACCCGCAATTTCGCCGACCGATTTGCCGTTGTGCAAAAAGACCGTGCCGCGCCCGGGCACATGAATCGCGGTCAAGGAACTGCCCGAGACTACATCTGGAAAAATCGCATCCAGTTTTTTTCCCCACACACTGCGGTTCGCTTCGCTAACACCGAGTCGCTGCATTTCATCGATGGTGCGCTTTGTGATATCTGACCCCTTGAGCGAACGCAAGTAATTAAGGTCTAAGGCAAAGCCGGTTTGGCCGCGTTGATCGCCGACATAGAGGCGCGCATCATAAACATCAAACCCCCAAAACGTCATCCTACCCTGGCCCTGCAATTGCAAACCCTTGACATACGGATCTAAAGATTCTTTAGCATATACAGGAACGCTCGCAATCAGCGAGGCTAGCAAAATCAGTATGGTGTTTGTACGAATCATCATTCAAGCATATCGAAGTTTTACGGGTTCTGCTTACAATAGCCCATCGGCAATCCAGTACAAAGCCCCACCCATTCACGAACGAGAGCACCCTATGGCACTGAAACTAGGTTACAAGCAGCTAATTAAAGAAGCAATGGGCAAAATCGACACCCTCAATCAAGTAGAAGCAATGGCACTGCTGGATGATCCCGACACACTCATTGTGGATATTCGCGATGTGCGCGAGCTCGAGCGTGAGGGCATGATTCCCAATGCATTTCACGCGCCACGCGGCATGCTGGAATTTTGGGTGGACCCTGACAGCCCCTATTACAAGCCCGAGCTGGGCTCTGGCAAGCGCTTAATGTTGTATTGCGGATCAGCCTGGCGCTCCGCCCTGGCCGCTGAAATTCTCGTGCGCATGGGCGTTCCCCGCGTTTGCCACATCGATGGGGGCTTTTCGGCATGGAAAAAAGCAGGTCTGCCAGTAGCCGAGAAGCCCAGTAAACCAGCTGCGAAGTAACTATTTTTGGATGCTGCGCCTTAGTAGCTTGGCGGTTTTAAGGGGGTCACCCCTTGAAAAATCCGCATCCGCCCCACTTTCTAAATTTAAAGCGGATTGCACTGCCTGCTTGCGCGCTGTGTGTACCGCATATGCTCAACCCTTACTCTTTTTTAGCAATGGCACGAAATGACAACTGACCAAAAAGAAACCCTAGGCTTTCAGGCCGAAGTAAAGCAATTACTGCAACTCATGATTCATTCCTTGTATTCCAACAAGGAAATTTTCTTGCGCGAACTGATCTCCAATGCATCGGATGCAGCGGATAAATTGCGCTTTGAGGCCATGACTCACCCCGATTGGTATGAATCCAATCCAGACTTGGCGATTCAAATTGAGTTAGATAAAGCAGCACGTACCCTCACCATTTCCGACAATGGCATTGGCATGAGCCGGGATGAAGTTATCAGCAATTTGGGTACGATTGCCAAATCCGGAACGAAAGAATTTTTCTCTAAACTCTCCGGCGATCAGCAAAAAGACGCGGCACTGATTGGTCAATTTGGCGTTGGATTTTATTCGGCCTTTATCGTTGCCGATCGCATTACTGTTGAAACCCGTAGAGCCGGTCTACCCGCCAGCGATGGCGTTCGCTGGGAGTCCGATGGTTCTGGCGAATTTACCGTAGAGCCAATCAACCGGCCTGAGCGTGGCACATCCATCATCCTGCACTTACGCGAAGGCGAAGATGACTTCCTGTTGTCTTCTCAGCTCAAGTCCATCATTCGAAAATACTCCGACCACATCTCCCTGCCAATTCAGATGCGTAAGGAAGAATGGGATGAAGAGAAAAAAGAGCAGGTACTGAAAGAAGAGTTTGAGGCCATCAACCAAGCAAGCGCCTTATGGTCTCGTTCCAAATCCGAAGTTAGTGAAGAGCAATACACCGAGTTTTATAAACACCTCTCCCACGACTATGAAGGTCCCTTGTGTTATTCCCACAACCGCGTAGAGGGCCGTAGCGAATTTACCCAACTCCTTTATGTCCCAGCACATGCCCCGTTTGATTTATGGGACCGCAATAAGCGGGGTGGCATTCAGCTCTACGTCAAACGGGTATTCATCATGGATGATGCCGAACAGTTGATGCCAACCTACCTGCGTTTTGTAACCGGCGTGATTGACTCAACCGACTTGCCCCTCAATGTCTCGCGCGAAATTCTGCAGGAATCACGCGATGTCAAAGTCATTCGCGAGAGCTCAACTAAGCGCGTACTCAGCATGTTGGAAGAGCTGGCGAATAGTGACGATGCTGCCAAGCAAGAAAAGTACCGCACCTTTTGGACTCAATTTGGGCAGGTACTGAAGGAAGGTATTGGCGAGGATCAAAGCAATCAAGAACGCTTAGCCAAGCTACTGCGCTTTGCCAGCACCCACACCGATACTGCCGAGCAAACAACCTCATTATCCGACTACATCGGGCGCATGAAAGAAGGCCAAGACGCGATTTTTTACGTTACTGGCGAAACATTCAATGCCGCCAAAAATAGTCCACACTTAGAGATCTTCCGCAAAAAGGGTGTCGAAGTCTTATTACTCTCGGATCGAGTGGATGAGTGGATGCTGTCGTTTATGCCCGAGTTTGAAGGCAAAAAACTGACCTCGGTTGCCAAGGGAGGACTGGATTTAGGTCAGCTCGCCGACGAAGCAGAAAAGAAAGAGCAAGAGTCTACTGAGAAAGAATTCAAGGACCTGCTTGAGAAAATGAAAACGGCCTTAAGCGAAAAAGCAAAAGACGTACGCGTGACCTTTCGCTTAACAGACTCCCCAGCCTGCCTGGTTGCCGATGAAAATGAACTCTCGGGCAATCTCTTACGCATGCTTAAAGCAGCCGGCCAAGAGGCGCCTAGCACCAAACCCATTTTAGAAATCAACCCCGAACATCCCTTGGTTTTAAAACTCAAGTACGATGACGCTGCATTTGACGAATGGGCTAATTTGCTATTTGATCAAGCCTTGCTTGCGGAGGGTGGTCACTTAAGCGATCCAGCCAGTTTTGTAAAACGCATGAATAAAATGTTACTGGGCTAAGAAGACCATGAGAAAAGTAGAAACGCAATTTGGCAGCGGCGCATACGCACAAAGCGTCACCGTGGGATCACATCAACTCGTGTCTGACCTCGACTCCTCAAAAGGAGGTGCTGACACCGGTCCGTCGCCCCACGAATACCTTGCTGCAGCCCTCGCCAGCTGCACTGGCATGACCCTCAAAATGTACGCCGGTCGCAAAAGCTGGGGGCTTGAGAACGCGATTGTGACGGTTAATATCAGCCGAACCGATGAGGTTGAACGCTTTATGCGCGAGATCTCACTCGTTGGTAATTTAGATGCAGAGCAAACGGCACGCCTGATGGAGATTGCCGATAAGTGCCCGGTACACAAAGCCCTTATCGGTACGATTGCAATCGAAACTCAACTGATTGGCTAGTACAAGCCGGGCTTAATGCCGGCCGGAGGCTCACTTTACTTGGAGGTGCTTGAGGATCCTGAGCTGGAGCTCGATCCTGAGCTAGATGATTTGCCAGCCTTATAGCCTTGGTTGTATTGCTCTTGCTTTTCTTTTTCGTAGGCATCGTAAACGTAACCCGATGCAGCGCCGACTGCTGCGCCACCAACCGCGCCCCAAATGGGATTGCCGTGAAATATGGCCGTACCCACGGCTCCCGCTGCAGCACCAATCGATGCTCCAGAGAGGGTGCGTTGTTCCGTAGTACTCATGTTCGAGCATCCTGCAGCTAGAAACACGACTGAAGTAATGGTGATTATTTTTTTCATGGATAGAGCTCCTTCAAGCAGGCATTGAGTGGGTTAACGTGCGCATGGAAAGCGAACGGTTAAGAAACGCAAAAAGGTGCCCGATGCAGGGCCACTTGCTGCTGGTGGATTATCTTGAACCCACTGCATATAGCCTGCGATTACTTCATCGCGGGTCGGCGCTGGCTGCTTGATGCAAATATTTGACTTCGATGTTTTTGGATTGCGGGTAGCCAAGTAGGTGTCATAAATTGCCGTGACATAGCCAACGCAAAAACTACGCGACTCTGGGCTAGCGGGTGTTTTACACACATTGACTAACTCTTGGGTGCTAAGTACCGGAATTTTTTCTTGGGCCTGGGCGGCGCCTGAGAATGCAAAAACAATGCTGATGGCGAGAAGTGCTTTTTTCATGGGGTTTTCCCTAGAGTAGTCTTCATTCGATGATAAACCAATCGCAAAAGTGCTTGTACAAATAGACGCATTGTTGAAATTGTCCGCAAAGGCACTTCGGTATGACTTCAATTTTAGCAACCCATCACGCACCAAGCGCCATCACGATATGCAAATAGCGCCCCCTTCAAAAGGTGGGATGTAAGGGGTGTAATATATGACGTATAAAACTCGGGGCGTTTATTCTTCAACTGTTTTAAAAAATGAATGACTTAAGGTTTAACGCAAAGCCCATTCAAGTCGGTCATTCGGCGCGGCGGTTAATCCCAATCATCCTATCTGTTACTTACCTACCAATCGCTGACAACGCGCCTATTTAATCAAGGCCTTATATGAAAATCGAAACCTCTCAATTTAGCAAAATCAATACAAAGCACTGCCAAGATGACATGCAAGCATATTGGATGCCCTACACCCCGAACCGCTACTTTAGGAAAAATCCGAAGGTGATGGCAAGCGCCAAAGGCGTTTATTACACCGATGATCATGGGCGCAAGTTATTTGATGGTGCTTCTGGCCTTTGGACCTCGCCACTGGGTCATGGCGACCCCCGCATCATCGAGGCCATCCAGAAGCAATACCAGACTATGGATTACGTTCCGGCATTTCAAATGGCCAGTAAAGAAACCTTTCGATTGGCTAATCGTATTACGCAATATGCTCCTGCTGATTTAGGAAAAGTGTTCTTTGTGAACTCCGGATCCGAAGCGGTCGATACTGCCCTCAAGATGGCAATTGCTTACCATCGCGCCAGAGGAGAATCGAGTCGAACTCGGATGATTGGGCGCGAGCGAGCCTATCACGGAGGCTGCGTTGGTGGAATTTCAGTGGGGGGCATACCAACGAATAGAAAAATGTTTAGTCCCATGATGATGCCCGGCGTTGATCACCTGCCGCATACCTTAAACCTGTCGCAAATGGCATTCTCAAGAGGGCAGCCAACCTGGGGCGCTCACTTAGCGGATGATCTTGAACGGTTAGTGCTATTGCATGATGCAAGCAATATTGCTGCCGTCATTTTAGAACCCGTGCAAGGATCAACTGGCGTCATTGTTCCGCCGGTGGGTTACCTGGAAAAAATTCGTGAAATTTGCACAAAGCACGGCATCCTGCTGATTTTTGATGAGGTCATCACTGGCTTTGGTCGACTTGCAGCCAACTTTGGAGCGGATCGCTTTGGAGTAAAGCCCGACATGATTACATTCGCCAAAGCCATCACCAATGGCGTCATTCCGATGGGTGGCATCATTGCACACAACGATATTTACGAGACCATCACTGGCAGTGGCGGGCAAGAGCAGTTAATCGAGTTTTTTCATGGCTTTACCTATTCAGGGCACCCACTTGCGACTGCAGCTGCTCATGCATGCTTGGATATCTTCGAGGATGATGACATTTTGGCGCGTACTAAGGTTTTAGAGCAGGTCTTGGGCGACGCTGCTCACTCCCTCAAGGGCATGCCTGGGATTATGGATATTCGGAATTGTGGTGTCTCGGCAGCATTCGATCTTGAGCCGATTGCTGGTAAGCCTGGCTTACGTGGCATGCAGGTTTTGGAGAGCTGTATCGAGCACGGTGTTTTAGTACGTATTACTGGCGATACCATTGCCATGGGTCCACCCTTTGTTGCGACCACCGAAGAAGTCCAATCCCTCGTTGAAACCTTCTCCCGCGTCATTCAGAAGTCATTTAACTAATTAGTCATCCATTTAACTCCTACTTCTCCGAAAGACGAAATAATGAACCTCAGCAAATTTTTTTCATTACGAACCATTGCATCGGTCGGCTTGCTCAGTTTTTGCATCGGCCTTGCTCAAGCAAACCCAGACAGTGATTGGCCAAAAAAACCAATTAAAGTGGTTTTATCCTTCCCTGCGGGCGGCTCAACGGATGTATTTGCAAGGGCGATCATGGTTCCGCTCGGCGAGGCCCTGGGCCAAGCCATGGTGATTGAAAATAAACCCGGCGCAGGCGGCATGATTGGGCTTGGAACTGCTGCCAGTGCAGCGCCAGATGGCTACACCATTCACTTTAGTGCCTTAACCAATCAAGCAATCTCCCAAGCCCTGTACAAAAATCCGCCCGCAGATTTAAGAACGAGCTTTGCCCCAGTAGCTTTGGTGGGTGCCGTGCCCCACGTGCTCGTTGTTAATCCAACAGTACCCGCTAAAAATGTGGCAGAACTAAGCGCATTTATTAAATCGCGCAATGGCAATTTTAGTTATGCCTCACAAGGAAATGGCACTCTATCCCACCTTGAAGCGCAACTCTTCATGCAACGCATTGGGGCTGCTGGCGTCCATGTTCCTTATAAAGGTAGTAGCTTTGCTCTGCCGGACCTGATAGCGGGCAATACATTGATGATGTTCGATAGCGTTACCGCATCATTGCCCCATATCAATAGTGGAAAATTGCGTCCTCTTGGAATTGCCTCGAGCGAACGCTCACCGCTCATGCCAACGGTTCCAACCTTGGCTCAAGCTGGAATGATGAAATTTGATGTGGAGAATTTATTCGCCATTTATGTCCCCAAAGGAACCTCACCAAAGATCGTGAATCGATTGGAAAGTGAATTGCGCCGGATTATTACCAATCCTGATTTAAAGCAACGCGTTGCCAATCAAGGTATTTTTCTTCAGTTTGAAAACGCCGGCAAGCTAGCTGAGGTAACCAATGCAGAGCATGACAAGTGGAGCAAGATCGTCAATGCAGCCAATATCAAAATCGATTAATTCATGATGGATATCTCGCATCCTTACGGTCGTGGAAGAACCCCTGTCTTAGCCCGCAATGCGGTCGCTAGCTCTCAGCCTTTAGCAACGCAAGCTGGATTAGAAGCGCTACAACAGGGTGGCAATGCGGTGGATGCAGCACTAGCTACTGCAATAACATTGACCGTAGTGGAGCCCACCATGAATGGGCTTGGCGGCGATGGATTTGCGCTGATCTGGGACGGGAAAAAACTGCACGGCCTTAATGCATCGGGCCGAGCCCCGGCCGCATGGACGCCCGAATTTTTCGCAGGAAAGTCGGCAATGCCATTAATTGGCTGGGATACGGTAACTGTTCCTGGCATGGTATCGGGCTGGGTTGCGCTTTCTAAAAAGTTTGGGCGATTGCCATTTGCGTCTTTATTTAAGCGCGCCATTGCGTATGCCGAGAACGGCTATCCCGTCTCACCCGTGATTGCAAGGCAGTGGCGCGAGGCCATTCCTATCCTCCAAGGTCAACCGGGATTTTTAGAGTCCTTTACACTAAATGGTCGAGCCCCACTTGCCGGAGAAATCTGGCGCTACCCAGAGCAAGCCAAGACCTTACGTAGCATTGCCGAGACCACTGGAGAGTCGTTTTATCAAGGCGAGATTGCGCAGGCAATTGTCGATTTTTCAAAAAAGACGGGTGGATCTTTTTCTCTAGGCGACTTTCATTCTTATGAGGCGAATTGGGTGGAGCCGCTTGATTTCAAATACAAGGGTTATACCCTTTCGGAAATCCCGCCCAACGGCACTGGAATCATTGCGCAGATGGCATTGGGTATCTTAGATGCATTAAATGCAACCCAGTATCCACGTTATTCTGCACAGCGCATCCACCTCCAAGTCGAGTCCATGCGACTTGCCTTTGCCGATGCCTATGCGCATGTTGCGGATGCGGGTTCGATGCATATAGATCCGCGTGCACTCTTAGATTCAAAATACCTTGCACGCCGTGCTGCATTCATTGACCACAAGAAAGCTGGGCAATACGCCAGTGGTGATCCGCACTCGGGTGGCACGGTGTATTTGTGCGCCGCGGATGATTCCGGAATGATGGTGTCATACATCCAATCCAACTTCAAAGGATTTGGTTCGGGCGTGGTTGCGCCGGGTGGTATCGCACTCCATAACCGTGGAATGAGTTTTAGCCTCGTGCCAGGGCATCCCAATCAGGTGGCTCCAGGTAAGCGGCCATTTCACACCATCATCCCCGCTTTTTTAAGCAAAGATAATGCGCCGGTCATGGCATTTGGCGTGATGGGCGGAAACATGCAGCCCCAAGGTCACTTGCAAATGCTTATGCATTTTGTTGATGATCAACTCAATCCCCAAGCGTGCTCTGATTCGCCACGCTGGCGTATTGATGACCTAGGAAAGCTCACCGTTGAGTCCTCTATGCCGTCTGATGTGGTTGATGGCCTGCGCCAACTCGGTCACGATGTCACGGTAATGCCATTTGACAGCCTTGATTTTGGAAGTGCACAGGCAATTTCCCTGATCGGTACGGATGCATCTGGTGGCTATATTGCTGGCAGCGATCACCGTCGCGATGGCATTGCTGCTGGGTTTTAATTGCCCTAAGCCCTAGTAAGCCCAAGCAACCCCATTTTTATCTAGGCCTCTGTGCGTAAAGCGACAGAGTGCCTATTTTTTGCACTTATTTGGTGCAAATTGACGATTCATGAGCTCCCTGATTCCCCATAATGACGCATCAATTAAAGGGATAGGCCATGGATTCATTTAAAACCGGCAGTGATGCGTTGTTTATTTTGATGGGCGCCATTATGGTGCTCGCCATGCATGCAGGCTTTGCATTTTTAGAGCTGGGCACTGTGCGCAAGAAAAACCAAGTCAATGCACTCGTCAAAATCTTGGTTGATTTTGCGGTCTCTACGATTGCCTATTTCTTCATTGGCTACAGCATTGCCTACGGCGTCAACTTCTTTTCCGGCGCTGAAGTGCTAGCGCAGAAAAATGGCTACGAGTTAGTTAAATTCTTTTTCTTGCTCACCTTCGCCGCAGCAATTCCAGCGATTGTTTCTGGTGGCATTGCCGAGCGAGCCAAGTTCAACCCCCAACTGATTGCCACTTTTTTACTGGTCGGTTTTATCTATCCCTTTTTTGAAGGCATTACTTGGAACCAACAGTACGGCATCCAAGCGTGGATTAAAGAACTCACCGGCGAAGAGTTTCATGATTTTGCCGGTTCGATCGTAGTCCACGCGATGGGTGGTTGGATTGCCCTGCCGGCCATTATGCTCCTTGGCGCGCGCCGTGGTCGCTATACCAAAGACGGTAATGTCTCAGCACACCCACCTTCCAATATTCCATTTTTAGCATTGGGTGCTTGGATTTTGGCGGTAGGCTGGTTTGGTTTCAATGTGATGAGCGCGCAAACCATCGATAAGATCAGTGGCCTCGTTGCACTTAACTCTTTAATGGCCATGGTTGGCGGTACCCTGTCTGCGTGGCTAATTGGTAAAAACGATCCGGGCTTCTCTTACAACGGCCCCTTAGCTGGCTTAGTTGCAGTCTGCGCTGGCTCCGACCTGATGCACCCTCTGGGCTCCTTAATCGTCGGCCTGGTTGCAGGTGCTTTATTCGTCTATACCTTCACGCTCGCGCAAAACCGCTGGAAGATCGACGACGTCCTTGGAGTCTGGCCATTGCATGGCTTATGTGGGCTTTGGGGCGGCATCGCTGCCGGCATCTTTGGCTCTACAGCACTCGGTGGACTCGGTGGTATTTCCATTGCGGGGCAGCTGATTGGAAGCTTCTTAGGGGTCAGCGTTGCTCTAGTCGGCGGCTTTGTGGTGTATGGCCTACTCAAATTAGTGATGGGCATCCGCCTAACGCAAGAAGAAGAGTTTGATGGGGCTGATTTAAGTATTCACCGGATCTCCTCCACCCCTGATCGCGAATCGAGCTGGTAAAGGGCATTGCAGCCATCTCTAACTAGCCTATCTATAATGGGGTATGGCTATTTATGAACTCGATGGTATTGCGCCCCAATTAGGCGAAGGCGCTTTTGTGGCGGACAGCGCTGAAGTGATTGGACATGTCCGCTTGGGCAAGAACGCCAGCGTCTGGTCAAAGACCGTCGTCCGTGGCGACAATGATCAAGTCATTATTGGCGATGAGAGCAATGTGCAAGATGCCTCGGTACTGCACTCGGATCCTGGATTTCCACTCATCATTGGTAAGCGAGTCTCGATTGGCCACAAAGTCATGCTGCATGGCTGCACCATTGGCGATGGCTCCTTAATTGGCATTGGGGCCATCGTGCTTAATGGTGCCAAAATTGGTAAGCACTGCTTAGTCGGTGCCGGCGCCCTGGTCACTGAAGGTAAAGAATTTCCGGATGGTTCAATGATTCTGGGCTCACCCGCCAAAGCAGTCAAACAACTCAGTCCAGAACACATTCAGAACATTGAGCGCATTGCCGATCATTATGTTGAAAATGCCACGCGCTTTCGGGCTGGCTTAAAAAAGATCGGCTAAGTTACTTTGCTACCCGTTCTCAGTGTTGTCGTTCCGGTTTTTGCGCTGATTCTGGCGGGCTTTATTGCGGGCAAGACCGGCAAGCTCGGGCCGAATGCCTCTACTGAAATCAATCGCTTTGTTGTCTGGTTGGCACTGCCCGCACAACTCTTTAATTTCACCGCCAATAGCGATTGGCAAACCCTGTGGCAACCGGGTTTCATCATCGCGTTTAGTGCAGGGTGTTTTGCGGTCTACATCGCACTGCTGCTGTACCGCTGGTATCACACGCGCGATTGGGCGGCGGCAAGCTTTACCGGTCTCAGTGGCTCGTACTCCAATACCGGCTATATGGGTATCCCGCTTTGCCTCTTGGCACTTGGCGATGCTGGCTTGGCGCCCGCAGTGATCGCCACCTTAGTGGTGGTCTGCGGGCTCTTTGCTCTCGCCATTGTCTTTATTGAGTTCGGCAAACAATCCCATAAACCCTGGTACGAAATTATTGGTATTGTTCTGGGCTCATTAGTAAAAAATCCCCTACTGGTTTCCCCGGTTGCGGGAGTAGCATGGTCTGCCAGTGGCCTGCAGATGATTGAACCCGCTCAGCAGTTTTTATATTTCTTGGCAGCGGCTGCCAGCCCCTGTGCGCTTGTATCCATCGGCCTTTTTCTGATGCAAAAAAGCGAGGGTAAAGTCAGTGGGGTTTGGAGTTTGACGTTTATCAAGTTAATCGTGCAACCCGGTGTAGCCTGGCTGGTTGCAGGCCCTATTCTCGGCCTACCTTTATTTTGGGTTCAGGCTGCAGTCCTCATGAGCGCCCTGCCCACAGGCACCGGTCCATTTATGTTGGCGCAGTATTACCAGGCTGATGGCTCCGCAATCTCACGCGTCGTTTTACAAACCACGCTGGGCTCGATCGTAACCCTATCAATGATCATCTGGTGGATCAATCAGACTGCCTAAGCGGTAAAACTAAAACGCGGGATTAGCACCCTCGGCATCGATTTGTTTTTCCCAAGAAGCATCGACGAAGGCTGGCAGTGTCATGCACTCCTG
>JBIPON010000107.1:0-5681 GCA_044379065.1 Polynucleobacter sp.
GCGTTGGCCGCCGGTCTTGAGCAGGTTCTCGATAGCAAGCGCTATAACGAAATTATTATTACGCGCGCAACCGTGCCAGTGGGTGAAGATATTGGCTTTTTACCCGGCACCGAAGAGGAGAAAATGCAGCCTTGGATGGGCGCCTTTGACGACAACCTTGAGGTACTCCAGCGTAATGAAGATGGCGCCGGTGAATGGGGTCGTGCCGCTACCCAGGAATTAATTCGTTCCCGTATTAAAGTGAAAAGTATGAACTTTATGCGCGGCAGAACCTTTGTTAGTAAGTTTGTGATTATTGATGAGGCGCAGAACTTAACTCCCAAACAAATGAAAACCTTGGTGACGCGGGCAGGCCCTGGCACCAAGATTATTTGCTTAGGTAATATTGCGCAGATTGACACTCCCTACTTGACAGAGGGCTCATCTGGCCTCACCTACGTAGTGGATCGGTTCAAAGGCTGGCGCCATGGTGGGCACATCACCTTAGCGCGCGGGGAGCGTTCGCGTTTAGCAGATCATGCGGCAGAAGCGCTCTAGCATTGACCCACATGGGTGCGCTTATGCTGCATCAAGACGTGCCTATGTGACTGGCCTTGCTTTGCTATTACCCAGTCTGATTCTTGCTGGATGTAGCGCCCCTACACGCAAACCAACGCCTCCAAGCAAGATTGCCAAATTCAAGGAAGATACCAGCGTTGGCACGGAAGGAATTTCCATCGCCGCCATGGGTCTAGTGGGAGTGCCCTATCGTTTTGGCGGCAACACCCCTACAGGCGGTTTTGATTGCAGCGGCCTCATTGTCTATGTCTATAACAACGCTGCAGGAATTAGATTGCCACGCACAGTTCAGGAAATGAGTCGTGCTGGCCAAAGCATTCAGAATGATGCTCCGGCTCCCGGTGATTTGGTGTTTTTCAACACAACTGGAGAGCGCTATTCTCACGCCGGAATCTATGTAGGGCATGGTCGCTTCGTGCATGCCCCAAGCAAAGGAGGTACGGTACGTTTAGATCAAATGACGAGCCCATATTGGGCGGCCCGCTATACCGAAGCGCGCCGAATTGCCAACACAAAACCGTAATTAACTACGCTCAAGCCGCGTTCGAAACAAGCAAGGCATTCAGAACAATATTGGTATCAAAATACACTTGCCAATAGTGATCATTGCTGCAGTATGGACGAACCGCTAAGATTGGTCCGGCCGGACTCACTTCCAAGATGCTCACTTCTACTGCAGGAGTGGTCAAGACATTTGGAATTGCACCAATACGTTGCTTCAATAAAGCAATAGCAGCATCATGATTTGCTGTATTGGGAAGTTGGCACTTCAAATCAACCCTACGATAAGTTGTATTACTAAAGTTTTGAATGGTATCGCCCAAGATCTTGCTATTACCAACGATCGTTGACACATTATCGGGTGTACTAATAGTCGATGAAAACAAACCAATTTCTTTTACAGTGCCGTTCACGCCACCTGCAATCACAAAATCACCCACTTTAAATGGGCGAAGCACAATCAAGAAAACGCCCGCTGCAAAATTAGACAAGAGACCTGCCCAAGCGGCGCCAATCGCAATACCCGCAGTTGCGAACAAAGCTGCAAAGGTAGTGGTCTGAATTCCGAAGTAACCCAAAATACCAACGACCAATAAGATGTTTAAGGTCACATTGACAATCGAGCCAACATAGCGCACAACAGTTGGGTCAATATGTTGGCGCTCGAGACCGCCACGAACCATGCGCAGAACAATGCCGATTAACCATCGCCCAATAACCCAAAGCGCAATGGCGCCCAGTATTTTGATGCCCACATCCGTCGCTGTATCAATAATGAGATCTTGAATTTTGGCTAAATCAATAGTGGACATAATCTTCTAATCACTTAAACGCTAAATTAAAACGGCTCATAACCGCCTGAAGAAAAGCCGGGTGAGCCCATCGCTAAGTTATCGAACTTCGTATAAGGGCCTTGCCAGCTCAGCCGAATAGTTCCAATCGGACCATTACGCTGCTTGCCGATAATGATCTCGGCGATGCCTTTATCGGTTGTGGTATCGGCGTGATAGACCTCATCACGATAGATAAACATAATTAAGTCAGCATCTTGCTCGATCGCACCGGATTCGCGCAGGTCGGACATGATGGGGCGTTTATTGGGGCGCTGCTCCAGGCCGCGGTTTAACTGCGACAGTGCAACCACAGGACACTGCAGCTCTTTGGCAAGGGACTTTAGTGAACGCGAGATCTCCGAGATTTCGGTAGCGCGATTTTCAGAGCTGGATCCGCCACTACCGCTCATCAACTGCAAGTAATCGATTACTACTAAGCCCAGTGTGCCGCCAAAATTACGGGCAATGCGCCGTGCTCGTGCACGTAACTCTAGACTGGATAGTGATCCCGTCTCGTCAATCAAAATTTGGGTATTACTTAAACGCGCAATCGCATCCGTTACACGTGGCCACTCATCGTCATTGAGTTTGCCAGTACGCATTCTCGATTGATCAACGCGCCCGACGGAACCTAATAAACGCGATGCTAATTGGGAACCAGACATCTCCATGGAGAACACTACGACTGGTAGCCCCTCAGCAAGTGCAACGTTCTCGGCAATGTTCAGTGCGAAGGCCGTATTGTGTGTCACAACGTACTCATTGGTGACATAGGTGCGAGAGGGGTGACTCACCGATATACACTGCGCTTCGGCAACTCGGGATGGCTTAATGGATTGAAACGTCAGCCTGCGTTGCCGGTCCCAACTACTTCTCAGTCGAGCTTTTTTCTCAGGTAGCGTAAAGGCCTCAAAGCTCGGCGCAAAACTCATGTTCAACACGTATGCCATGCGGCCCTGCTTTTGTTCACCTTTGTAGGTGTACTTACTTTGTTTAGTGGCAACCGAACAAAATCCGCCTAAGGACCGAGCCAAAGCAGTGACGTCATCGGCTAGTTGCTTACTTACAGTACAAAAACGAATGGATCCCCACTTCTCGATCCAGCCATCGGTATCCATCAGACCCTGAAGCAAAGCGAGTCGCGCCGACTTATTGGCCTCCAAATACAAAGGGGGAATATGCTTATCAAAACTTCGAGAGCCCAAAACACCAAGGTCATTAAGGGCCGATCTGAAGTAATTAGTCTTAACAGAAGTTCGCTGCCCATTCACAGCAATTCGTTCTTTTGAAACTAGACGCCAGTCGTAGGCACTCGCATGAACTAGCTCCATCTCGTAACCTGCAAGCGCATTGATGCGCTCAACTAGCTCAGGGGATTTCGTCGAGAACATCACGCTACTATGAGACAAGGCTAAAGTACCGTCACCTAAAAGAGCACCTAGCACCCAAGGATGAATCGGCAACTCTTCCGAGTGACCAAAGTCACCCGACACTGGCTCAATCCATAGGCGATTGCGATAACGCACGCAAGCAAGCATTTCGATTAAACGTACCGTGCTAATGACGCGAGGTTCTGCCCAATCGCGATACATTACACGCCACAGATGTTCGTCACAGCATTCCGCTTGACGACCATCTGAAAACGTCACTTGATAAATTTGTTTTTGACCTTGCGGATATATGCCGGTAACAAATGAGCTCAAACCATCAATCGATGCGAGTTTGTCACCAAAGCGCAGCTCACCCATGGACCTCCAGCCATCCGGGGTCTTAATTTTTGCATCTAAGGGCTGAGCCTTACCCATCGAGGGTCTTCCAGCCACAATGACTAAGTCACCCTTTTGCAAGCCGCTGGTTTGCTTATCAAGATCAATAAAGCCGGTTGCAATACCGGTGATATCACTGCCACCTTGCCGGTTGTATAACTCATCAATGCGCGCAACTACTTCGCGCAGCAGGGGCTCGATTTCTAGGTAATCGGCTTTGCGATTGCCCTCTTCGCCGATTTGTAGAATGCGTGATTCCGCCTCGTCTAGAAGGGTTCGTACCGAACGACCCTCAGGCACAAAAGCAGAGTTAACAATGTTGTCTGAAACTTCAATTAAGCGGCGCAGAATACTGCGGTCGCGCACGATCTCGGCATAACCCTTGATATTGGCAGCACTAGGCGTGCTTTGAGCTAATGAGTTCAGGTAATCAATGCCAACTAAATCGCCGCCCTGCTCGGATTTAATGGCCTCATGAACGGTAATGACATCGGCTGGGTGATTGTCCCCAACCAAGCGCTGAATGACTTTGTAAATTAAGGCGTGCTCGGGACGGTAAAAGTCCTTGTCCGATAACGCTGCACCTAGGCGATCCCAGGCGGTGTTATCCAGTAGCAATCCACCAAGCAGGGATTGCTCGGCCTCTACTGAATGGGGAGGAACTTTGAGGGCCTGCACGGCTGCATCCCCAGATCCCGCCATGCCAGGATTTAGCGTAACGGAACGGGGACGTTGATCAGCCATGAGGCTACTCGATTAAAACTTAGGCCTGCTCACCAACAACACGAATGTTGATATCGACCACGACATCGGTGTGCACTGCCACTGCTACTGGATGATCACCAACCATTTTCAATGGGCCAGTAGGCATACGGACAGCAGCTTTCTCAATCACGAAGCCTTTGGCTTTCATGGCATCGGCAATATCGTGGTTGGTTACAGAACCAAACAAACGACCATCTACACCGGCCTTTTGACCGATTTCCAATACCAAGCCAGTGAGCTTTTGACCAATCGCTTGAGCAGCCGCTAATTTTTCAGCAGCCACTTTCTCGAGCTCAGCACGGCGCGCAGCAAAGTCAGCAATTGCTGCTTCAGTAGCACGACGGGCTTTACGTTGTGGAATTAAGAAGTTGCGAGCGTAACCGTCTTTGACGCGAACAACGTCGCCTAGGTTGCCCAGATTGATAACTTTTTCTAAAAGGATAATTTGCATTGAGGGCTCCTAATTATTTCTTGTGTTGATCGGAGAATGGCAGTAAAGCCAAATAGCGCGCACGCTTAATTGCGGTATCCAGCTGACGCTGAAATTTCGCTTTCGTGCCTGTCAAACGCGCAGGCGTAATCTTGGCATTCTCGCCAATGAAGTCTTTTAATGTATCAACGTCTTTGTAGTCGATCTGCTCAACTCCGCCAACGGTGAAACGGCAATAACGCTTGCGCTTAAACAATGGGTTTTGCGCGGGCTTCTTTTTGAAATCGGGTTTCTTTCCAAACGCCATGATGATTTCCTCTTTTAACTTTGTAATTGAATGTGGTTTATATGAAAGACCAAGCGCTGATTGCGTATCGTTTTGGGGGCCATGAATCCGGTAAAGACTGCCTGGGTTCCTAAGTCCATTTGCGCTAGCACCTGATGTACAGGGCCAATTGCAATGGCTTCCACGCTCATTTGGATTCTCCTAGGCCGCTCTACTTCCATTACTTCGCCAACATAATCAAGCTGGCAATAAACAACGGGTAAACCGGCTGGGGTAAATCGAATTGCGTCTTTGGATACCAAGGCAGCAGTTAGGGTGAATTGATTCAACGCCATTCCGCCACTGGTTTACGCTCTATCGCCTCCGAGTCTCTCTTCAAAAATGCTTAGGCCGTTGCAACAGGTGCGTCGGTTTGAGCTTGCTTGCGGGCTTCTTCGCGCTGCACTTCTTTCATCATGATCGATGGCTCAGACTCGGCCTTCTTCATCTTGATGATGAGGTGACGCAAAACAGCATCGTTAAATTTGAACGCATGCTCAAGC